>PWJC01000174.1 GCA_003560165.1 Bacteroidales bacterium | reverse complement strand
TCATATGAAAAAAATTCATGTACTTTTGTTTTATAGCAACCTTGCTTTCTCAAACTCCAGATCATGGATATTTCTGTGGTGGTGCCACTGTTCAACGAAGAAGACTCCCTGACCGAGCTGATCGCCTGGATCGAACGGGTGATGCGCGAAAACGCCTACACCTACGAGGTGCTCCTGGTAGACGACGGGAGCCGCGATCGCTCCTGGGAGGTCATCCTCGGTCTCTCGGCCAAAAATCCCCATGTTCATGGCATCAGGTTCCGACGCAATCACGGGAAGTCGGCCGCATTGAATGTGGGCTTCAGGCATGCACAAGGGGAGGTGGTGATTACCATGGACGCCGACCTGCAGGACAGCCCCGATGAGATACCGGCCCTGTACAGGATGATCAGGGAGGAAGGCTATGACATGGTCAGCGGCTGGAAAAAGAAGCGTAACGACCCCTATACCAAAACCATCCCGACCAGGCTGTTTAACTGGACCACCAGGCTGGTGTCGGGCATCCGCCTCCACGACTTCAACTGCGGGCTGAAGGCCTACCGCAGCGAGGTGGTCAAGACCATTGAGGTGTACGG
This sequence comes from Bacteroidales bacterium, assembly GCA_003560165.1. Classification (GTDB taxonomy): domain Bacteria; phylum Bacteroidota; class Bacteroidia; order Bacteroidales; family UBA7960; genus PUPG01. The sequence goes on along the minus strand of PWJC01000174.1, from coordinate 17,749 downwards.
CGAAATGCACCGCTACATACCGGTGCTTGCCAAATGGGCCGGTTTTGACCGCATCGGCGAAAAGGTGGTGCAGCACCATAAGCGCAAATACGGATCGACCAAGTTCGGCATGGAGCGGTTTCTCAACGGCTTCCTCGATCTGATCTCCCTAAGTTTTGTTACCCGATTCGGTCAGAGGCCCATGCATTTTTTCGGCTTGCTGGGCACTGTCCTCTTTCTGATCGGCTTTGCCATCGCCATCTACCTGGCCTATGCCAAATTCGTATGGATGGGATACCGCATGACCGAGCGGCCACTGTTTTATTTCGGAATGTTGGCCATGATACTGGGTACGCAGCTTTTTCTGGCCGGCTTCCTTGGCGAAATGATCTCCCGCAGCGCCCCCGGAAGAAATGATTTTCCGGTGGAAACCACCACAAAACTGTTCGAAAAGGAACATTGACTGTCCGTTCGCGGACAAGACGGAAGACTTGTCTTTTAATTTTGTTTTTTTAGTAGCTTAATTCTTTATTTGATATAAGATATGGTATAGTTCTTGATACATCAGATACGACAACTCAGGTATTCCGCTATCCGGGTCCGGTACGAACAATAGGGTTTTTTTATGATGGTTTTTCTTCGCAGATTGCTGTTTTTCCTCCTGTTTTCCGCAAGTTTCCACCCACTGCCTGCAGCGGCCCAAAACCCCGCTCCCGGCGAGGTCTTTTCATTGGATGGGGCGGTGGCCTTTCTCGAAGAAAGGCATGGGGTGGTTATCTTTTATCAAGCCGGATGGTTCGAAGATCTCAGCATTGGCCGGGAAGTACTGGAAATGCCCCTGCCCAATGCGGTAAACGCCCTGATCCGTGGCCGGGAGCTTTCGGTCTTGTTTTTTACGGGCAATGTGGTCATCTTTCCCAGAGAGGCCGGCACCGGCCATTGGCGGGATGCCCCCCCGGAACAGATCGTCATCGGGAATACGATGGAAATGGGGCGTTACCCCAGGGTAACCATCACCGGCAGAGTGCTCGACGGAGCAACACGGGAGCCCGTTTTCGGTGCCGCCATCTATAGTCACAAAACCGGATCGGGGGTATCGACCGACATAGAAGGGTATTTTTCATGGCGGGTACCGGTGGGTGAACACCGTTTGCGGATCACCTCCATGGGGTACGAAGAATCCACCTATAATGTACTGGTGGCTTCCGAAGGCCATGCCGAATTCCAGGTGTTTGAGCGCACCCTCGAATTGGGCCTGCATACCATTACCGCCCAACGGGCCGAAGCCAATATTGCCAGCACCCGGATGAGCGTGATCCGCCTCGACGCACAAACCCTCAGCGAATTGCCCGGATCAATGGGCGAGCGCGACATCATCCGAAGCTTTACCATGTTGCCCGGCATACAGAGCGTGGGTGAGTTCGGGACTGGTTTCAATGTGAGGGGAGGGGGCGCCGACCAGAACCTCATCCTGGTCGAAGACGTGCCCCTGTTTAATTCGTCTCACCTCTTCGGCCTGGTGTCGGTGGTCAACCCCGACATGGTAACCAATGTAACCCTGATGAAGGCTGGCATGCCCGCCCGGTATGGCGAGAGGGCCTCTTCGGTCATCGATATCCGCAAGTCGGGCATACGCCCCGAAGAAGCTTCCTTTAAGGGCGGGCTCGGATTGCTCTACAGCCGGGCCCATCTCGAAGTCCCCCTGTTGAACGATCGTGCCTACCTCTCTCTCGGAGGGAGGTCGTCCTATTCTAACTGGTTGCTCGAACGCATGCCCGATATCGAATTGATGAACTCCTCGGCCTCCTTTAACGACCTGAGCGGGGTGCTCTCTTTCGATGTGGGCACAAAGCACTCATTCAGCCTGTTTGCTTACCGTAGCCAGGACGACTTCCTCCAGGCCGGCGAAATCTCCCACTATTATGCCAGCAGCCTGGCTTCACTGCGCTGGAACGCCGCCCTTACGCCCGAACTGTTTTCGAGGTTTACCCTGGGGGTAAGCCACTACCACAACCGGATGGAAGAACTGGAAGAAGTAAAGCCCAGGGATGCCTTTCGTCTTGAAAACGCCATCCTGTACCAGAGCGCCAAATGGCATCTGGAGTATGCCGGACTGGGGGCCCTGTCGCTGGATTTCGGTCTCCAGGCCATCCGCTACGACATCTCACCGGGGAGCGTTGTGCCCATGGGCGAAGCCTCTTTCATGAAGCCTCTTGCCCTGGATGACGAGCAAGGGATGGAGATGGCGGGCTATATCAGCGGGCTTTACGAATTTACCCCCAAAATCGGTTTGGAGGCCGGGCTGAGAGGGGTGCGCTTCCTGAATATGGGGCCTGCCCAGGTTCGTCTGTACGAAGAGGGGCAGCCCAGGACAAGGGAAAACATTGTGGACACCCTCTTTTATGATCGCGGCCAGCCCCTGTGGAGCCATTGGGGGCTGGAGCCCCGGCTGAGCCTGCGTTACCTGCTGAATACCGCCAATTCGCTCAAGCTGAGCTACAACCGCAACCATCAGTACATCAACCTGGTGTCCAATACCGCTGTGATGACGCCCACCGACGTGTGGAAGCTCAGCGACCCCTATAGCGGCCCCATGATCAGCGACCAGCTGGCCCTGGGGTATTATCATAACTTTTTGGATCATACCCTGGAAACTTCTGTCGAGGTCTATTACCGGAACATGCAGAACATTTTGGAATACCGCAGCGGGGCCAGCCTGCTGCTGAACCGGACCCCCGAAACCGACCTGGTGAACGCCAAAGGGTATAACCTGGGGGCAGAGTTTTATGTGAACAAGAAAACCGGAAGGCTCACCGGATGGGTCAGCTACACCCTGTCTGCATCCATGCGGCGCACCCTGACCGGCCACGAATCGCACCAGGTGAACAACAACAATTATTTTCCTTCTTCCTTCGACCGCCCACACAACCTGGTTGTGAATGCCAATTACCATGCTTCGCGACGATGGCGGCTGGGAACCACCTTCACTTAAAGCACCGGGCGCCCGGTCACCTACCCCGAGCTGGTGTTCGACTACCAGGGCCATCAGGCCATCTATTACGGCGACAGGAACAAATACCGATTGCCCGATTACCACCGCCTGGATGTTTCGGTCACTTTTGGGGAGAACCTTCGCCTCGATCGACGTGGAAAAGGAAGCTGGACCTTCAGTGTGGTGAATGTATACGGCAGGAAGAATCCTTTTTCGGTGTTCTATAAAAAGGACGTTCCCAATGCCGACAACAACTACCGGCATTACAGCCTTTACAAGCTCTATATCATCGGCAGGCCGCTGCCTACCCTCACCTATAATTTTTCGTTCTGATGCATTGCCGTATTAAACATATCGTCCGCGTCCTTCCCTTGCTGGCCGTCCTGGCTTCCTGCACCCAGTGGTTCGATCCGGAGATCAATCCCCCGGCCAATGTGCTTGCCTTCGAGGGGCTGATCACCAACGGGCCGGGCCCGCATTACGTAAAGATCAGCAGGTCGGCGGCTTATGGCAGCCAGGCTGTTTTTGAACCGGTGAGCGATGCCAGTGTAAGCGTGCGCAACCAGTACCGGGAGCTCATTGTGTTTGCCGAAGCCTTACCGGGCACCTATTATGCGCCCGATGGATTTTCGGGAGTTGCCGGCGACACTTACACCTTGTATGTCGATCTGCCCGACGGCAGTTCGTACCGGTCTGGGGAGCAGACCCTGGTGGACGGTTTAGCCGCAAACAGCGTTGAAGCTATTTTTGATGGTGTTGAAATGCCGGTAGAGAACCATCTGGGCCAGGTAAATTTCCAGGAGGTTGAGGGGGTGAAATTTTTTACCGACATTGAAAACTACCGTCCCGAAGTGCCTAAAGTGCGTTTTGAGACCCAGCTGTATGTGCAGTACATACTGGAGGAACTGGATACCAACATGATTCCCCCGGTGGTTCCCAACGACCCCATGCTGATGTACTGCCATCGGAAGCTTCCCCTCGACCGCAGGGTGAATGTGGCCATCCCCCCCCTCGAAGCCGGTGCCGGCAGCAGCCTGCGTCACGAGCTGTCTTTTATGCCGGCCACTATCCGTTTTGTGGCCTCCATGGCCGTATGGCAACTCAGGCGGATCGACAGGAGAGCGGTTATTATCCGTCAGTTTACCCTCAACGACGAGAGTTATGCCTTCTACCGCTCCCTGCACGACCAAATGGCGGCCGAAGGCCGGATATTCGACCCGGTGGCGGCCCAGCTCCAGGGCAATATGGTCAGGACCGACAAGCCAGGAGCGCTGGTTTTGGGGCATTTTGAGGCATCCTATTATCACAGTGCCACCTATTTGTTGAACCCGGAGCCCATCACCAGGCAAAGGCTTTCCATCCGTCCATACGAGAACCTGGATCACCTGCCTGTTGAGTCGGTCTGCTATTTGGAAATGAGGCCCCCGGGATGGATATTCTTTTAGTGAGCAACATCATGAAGAAGCTTATTTTGGTTGTGCTGATCAGCGGAGGGTCGATGGCAGCCTGCACCCAGTGGTTCGACCCCCGGGTGGATGCCCCCGGCAATGTCCTGGTGGTCGAAGGCCTGCTGACCGATGGCCCGAGCCCATATTTTGTAAAACTCAGCCTGACAGCTGCCTATGGTCAGGACCGGACGTATGAGGCGGTGGAGCAGGCCAGCGTGCTTGTTCGCAATCAGCACAAAGAAACCATTGTATTTAACGAGACGACCCCCGGGCTCTATATCTCTCCCGATGGCTTCAGGGGGGTGGCCGGCGACACCTATATCCTGTATGTGGAAACCCCTGACGGAGAATCTTACCGCTCGGCCCCTCAGACCATTGCCTCCGGCCCTGAAGTGGAACAAGTGGGGGGGCGTTTCGGGGTGATGGAGATGCCAGTGGAGAACAACCGCGGAGAGGTGAGCATTGAAGGCGTTGAGGGGGTCAGTTTTTTTGCCGACATCCGCCACCATCACGACAGCTTTCCAAGGATGCGCTTCGAAACCCAGCTGTATCTGCAATATCTTTTGCAGGAAGCCGATCCCCCCGATCCGAGCAATCCCCTGTATATGTATTGCCAGCGAAAGCTGGCCCTCGACCGCAAGGTCAATGTGGCCCTGCCGTCACTGGAACAAGTTAGCGGAAGCGCCCTGAGGCACGAGCTGGCCTTCATGCCGCAAACCATACGCTTTTTCCCGGGTATGGAAGATTGGGTGTTAAGGCATGTCGACAGGAGGGCTGTGGTGCTCAGGCAGTTCAGCCTGAACGAAGAAAGCTATGTCTTTTACCGCACACTGCACGATCAGATGTCGGCCGAGGGCAGGATCTTTGATCCGGTGGCGGCGCAGATCCAGGGAAATATTCTCTGCCTGAGTACCCCCGGCAAACTAGTGATGGGCCATTTCGAAGCATCGGCCTTGAGGAGCAGCACCCATGTCCTCAACCCCGAACCGGTTACGGCCAACAGGCTGGATATCAGACCTTCGTCAGATCTGGACCACCTGCCCATGGAGTCGCACTGTTTTTTGGAAAGGAGGCCCGAAACCTGGATCATTACCTGGTAAGCGACACATCGCTTCCAGTGTATCAAATGAAATTGTAACATCTGTTGCCCCGGTTTGTGGGGCATTGTAAACGGCACAACACCATGATCAAGTTCAGCATTCTGTTGCTTCTGGCATTTTTCTGCACCTTTCCGGCTGCCCGGGGCAGTGCGGCCGGAGGCGGGGAACAGCCCCCTGACAGGGAAACCATCATCCTTCACACCGACAGGGACATGTATGTTTCGGGCGAGGAAGTATTCTTCAGAATATTTTTGCAGACCCTTCCGGGCAAAGGAGAGGATGGCAGCCGTTTTGCCTATCTGTTGCTGCGGGGAGAACAAGGAGAGGAGTCCGGCGGAATGCTCCTCCCCCTGAATGGTGGTGGCGGCTGGGGAAGCATCTACCTTCCCGACACCCTTTCGACCGGATTTTATGAGTTGGTGGCCTTCACCGCCGCCATGCGCAACCTGGGCGAGGCCTGTTATTTTAAAAAAACCCTCTTTGTCGCAAACCGTTTCGACGAGCAGCTGGAGATCCTGACAGCTCTTGAAGACGAAGCGGCAGCAGCAGATGCCGGCCTGAGTGAGTTCCCAGACGGTTCTGCGGGCCCTGACCGGCTTTCAGGAGATGCCTCATTGCAAGCCCGTCTCGATCGCCAAACGTACGGGCGCAGGCAAAAGGTAAGGCTGGACATCGAACCCGACTTACCCCCAGGGCTGTCTGCCGGCTTTTCGGTGGCGGTAATTCCCGCCTATGCCCGCTGGTTTTTTCTCAATGGGGGGGGGGGGCCTTGCGGAGAGGGAGCCCTTGCTGGCCGTGCGGAGGATCAAACCCCCTATTTTTACCGGGAGACAGCCGGACCCGTGCTCACGGGCAGGGTTACCGACCCGGAGTCTTCCTCGGGATTGCCCGGGGTGAGGGCTTTGCTGTCAACGCCCGACACCCTGGTCAATATGGCGTATACCACCACCGATGAGAAAGGGGTTTTTTATTTCCAGCTCAATCCCTATCATACTGACCGGCAATTGTACATTACCCTCGATCCCGCCACCCACCGGGGGTCGTCGGCTATCCGGATCCTCGACCCCTTTGAGCTTGATTCAGCCCCCGGGGGTTATGCGGGGGGGATTCCCGACGGCATTCCTCCCCGGGTCAGAAAGAGCCAGGATATGGTCAAGGTACAGAAGGCCTTTGAGATCTTTCACGGCTCAACGGTTGGACCCGCCACCGGGGGCGAGGTATTTATCCCCAGGCTGTATTCACGGCCCATACGTACCGTATACCCCCGCAATTATGTTCCTCTGGATAATTTCCAGGAGATCACCCGCGAATTGATCCCCACGCTCAGGATCCGCACTCAGCGAGACGAATGGGCCATCTCCATGATGAACCACCAAACGACCTACAGCTTTTTCCGGGAAGCTCCCCATGTGTTTTTAAACGGTCTGCCCCTGGGCAACACCCGGATACTGATGGAATTCCCTTCCGAGCTCATCGAACGGATCGAATTGCTCAATTTGCCCTGGAGGTATGGTGACCTGAGGTTCAACGGCATCCTGTCCGTTTTTACCCACGATCACATTGACCCCCCCTCTTTTTTGACTTCCCCTTACCTGGAAACCCCCCCCCTGAACGTGCTGGACCAGACCACCTATTTCCATCCCGATTACGGTAGTTTGCCGGATGAAGTGAAGCGGGTACCCGATTTCAGGCAGTTGCTTTTCTGGGAGCCGGATATCAGGCTGGAGGGACAAAATGGCTTTTCAGCCTCTTTCTATACCGGCGATATGGGCGGGCAATACCTGGTGGTGATCAGGGGTGTGCTCGATAACGGCGAGGAATTTGAAACCATACGGGCCTTTGAGGTCGAACTTTAAACCAGGCAACTGATGAACCGATACAAAGCCAGAAAATCACCTACCGCCAGGATCGCAGTCTTGCTGTGTTTCTTTTACTTGCTGCTGCCCGGAGTTCTTCCCTTTCTCTCTCCGGCCCGGGCCTTGGGGCAGGCTGTGCCTGACTCAGGAATGCCGGTGCAGGTTGTCCAGCGTTCGGGGCATCCCATGCTCCCGGGCGAGGTGAGCAACCCTTTGGTGCAGTACGCCGGCTCCCCCTATTTGTTCGACCGTTGGACCCCGGGAAGGGTGCTGATGCACGACAGGACCATGGTAGAGAGCGATCATTTGCGCTACGATGCCTTAAACGACCACCTGTTATGGATGGTGACGGGCGAAAACGAACAGGTGATCGTCGATGCCGGCCTTATCAGGGGATTTTTGCTGAAAGAGCCCGGTAGCGACAACTACCTCGAATTCCGGCAAAATGACTGCCTTGGGCTGGATGGCTTGCGCTGCGACCGCTGTTTTGTGCAGGTGCTCCACCAGGGTAAGGTGTCGCTGTACGTGCAGCGGAGCAAACGGATCACCAGCCGCACCGAGACTGTGGTGCATGGGGGAGAGGCGCGGCAGATGCGGCTGCTCGACGACGACCCTCGCTATTTCCTGCAGTTGCCCGGAGAGGAAACCCGGCAGATCAGGCTGGGCCGGCGCTCTTTTTTATCGGCTTTTCCCTCTCATGGCCGCATGCTACGGCGGGCCCTGCGTCAGGCCGGCATACAGGTCAATGAGGAAGCAGACCTGCTGAGGGCCGTGAAATGGCTAAACGCCACACTGGATTTGGACCCCGGCTTTCTCGATTAATCGGGGCATTTGCCCAAAAGTTGTACTTTTACCGGGTAAAACCAAGCCTCCGCATTTGGCAAAGATCGTCATACTGGGATCGGCCCACCCTTTGCGGGGTGGGGGACTGGCTACCTTCAACGAAAGGCTGGCCCGGGCATTCGTGGAGGCGGGCCATCAGGTCATCATCTATACCTTCAGTTTGCAATACCCTGGCATCCTCTTTCCCGGGAAAAGCCAATACAGCACCGATCCCGCCCCCGAAGGCCTGGACATCCGCACCAGGGTCAACAGCATCAACCCCCTTAACTGGTTAAGTGTAGGCAGGGAATTGAAAAGATACCGCCCCGATCTGCTGGTTGTCAGGTACTGGCTTCCCTTTATGGCCCCCTGCCTGGGCAGTATATCGGCCCTGGTGAAAAAGAACCGACACACCAGGGTAGTAGCCATTGCCGACAATGTGGTGCCACACGAGAAACGTCCGGGCGATTCCTGGCTTACCAGGTATTTTCTGAAGCGGGTGCACGGCTTTGTGACCATGTCATCCAGTGTGGCTTCCGATCTGAAAGCCTTCGGGGTACCCCCCGAAAACATCCGCTTATGCCCCCATCCCCTGTACGACAACTTTGGCCCGCCCATCGGCAGGGAAGAGGCCAGGCGGTTGCTGGGCATCGGCCATGTCGACCAGTTGCTGTTGTTTTTTGGCTTTATCCGCGAATACAAGGGCCTCGATTTGCTGCTCCGGGCCATGGCCCGGGAGCAGGTCCTTAAGCTTCCGCTGCATTTGCTGATAGCCGGGGAGTTTTATACCCGGCCTGAGCCTTATTACGAGCTGGCAAGATCACTGGGGGTACAGGACCGCCTTATCTGGCATACCCACTTTATTCCAGGCCACAGGGTCAGGGAGTATTTCTGTTCGGCCGACATGGTGGCACAACCTTACAAATCGGCCACCCAGAGCGGGGTAACCCAGATCGCCTATCACTTCGAAATCCCCATGCTGGTGACCAGGGTGGGGGGGCTACCCGAAATGGTGTCCCATGGCAGGGCTGGCTATGTAGTGGAACCCCAAGCCGGGGATATTGCCGGAGCCATAGCCGATTTTTTTGTCAACAACAAAAAACAAGCCTTCCGGCATACAGTAAAAGAGGAAAAAAAACGTTTTTCCTGGGAAACCCTGGTCGACGCCCTGATGCAGTTTTGCGGGCAAAATTCTGAACAACAATGATGGAGGTAAGAAAACAGATCGCGCAGTCGATAGCATTACATCAGCGCCTGATGGATGAGCCCGGGCTCCTTTCAGGGCTTGAGGCAGGCATCCGCCTCATTGTGGATGCATACCGCAAAGGGGGCAAGGTGTTGCTATGCGGTAACGGAGGTAGTGCGGCCGATGCCCAGCACCTGGCAGCCGAACTCACCGGCCGCTTCTATTTCGAAAGGGAGCCCCTTCATGCCGAAGCATTGCATGTGAATGCTTCCTTTGTAACGGCAACAGCCAACGATGATTCCTTCGAAAAGGTATACGGACGGATGGTGCAGGCTCTGGGCAAGCCGGGAGATGTGCTGCTGGCCCTTTCCACCTCGGGCAACTCTCCCAATATCCTTTATGCCCTGGAATGTGCCAGGGAAAGGGGGCTCAATACCCTGGGCTTCACCGGCCAGGGTGGGGGACGTATGCAGGGTCTTTGCGACATCCTGCTCAGGGTGCCCTCGGCAGATACTCCCAGGATACAGGAAATGCATATGTTGCTGGGGCATATCGTTTGCGAAAACACAGAATCTCTTTTGTTCAAAAAATAAACATGCCGACCCCGTTTCGAAACGGTTTGGGCTGGACCCTTTTTCTCGACCGCGACGGCGTACTTAACCAGCGCCCGGCCGAAGGCTATGTGTGCTCTCCCGAAGCCTTTCGCTGGATCCCTGGCAGCCTCGAAGCCCTGAGGGTTTTATCGGCTGTATTCAGCAGGGTGGTGGTGGTGACCAACCAGCAGGGCATCGGTAAGGGCATTATGGATGCTTCCGCCCTGGAAGCCGTGCACCGCAAAATGCTGATGGATGTAAGAAAAGCCGGGGGGCGTATCGACAGGATATACCACGCTCCCGGGCTCAAAGGCCGGGAATTCTATATGAGGAAACCCGGTGTTGGCATGGCCCTGGCAGCCAGGCGGGATCTTCCCGGCATACGCTTCAGGCAGGCGGTGATGGTGGGCGACATGCCCACAGACATGGTCTTCGGCAGGAGGCTGAACATGTTCAACATACTTATATCGGATGATCCGGCCCTGGCCAGGGACCTTCACACCCTGATAGATTTTCGTTTCGATAAGCTGGCTGCCTTTGCCGCTTCTCTGAGGCAGGAGGCTGATAAGCGCCGGGCCGGGCAGGCCTCCGGTCAGGATGCATGAAGCCTGGAATCAAGAAAAGCGATTTTGCGATTAGATACGATTAATCATTAGTATTATACGACATATAGTAGTACATTCATATCGAATATATAGTTCCCCCTCATTTTAAACTTTCCCTGCGGTTCTATACACGCCTGCAGGCCGGGAAAGAGAAAAATATCCGCCTCTCGGGCGCTTAAATCCCGTTATCCCTTCAGGGTATTCAGAGCGCCATCCACCGTCCCGTTCTTCCCTGTCCTGTATTTCGTCAGCCTGGCAAAAGGGGAGGGAGGCCGCTGATGAAACTGAACCCAAGTCAGGCTGCTTTTGCGTCACAGGGGGGAACAGGTTTTGTTTTTACACAAAGCCCCCACATAATTTACCTATGTAAACCACATCACAAATGTGTACTATAATACAAATGTAAATATTCACAAAGAATTCACAATTCACAAACACAACCAATAACATGTTAAGCATCTTGTCTGTCAGGCAGATAGTTACTGTTTACATTGTTAATTTTATTGGAATTGTGATTAATTCCTTGAAAGAGATCATCATACCGGGACCCAGGTTAACACAACTGCGTTATTATACATAAAACCAGTGTAATACATGCTATATTTGTCAGTGAACTATAAGTTAAAAGGTTTTAAATTAAAGACAATGCCCGTATTTTATATAATTTGATAATAATATGAATATTAATAGATTATATATATTATTTATAGTTATAATTTAAACAATTATATAATTCACAAATACAAATCATTAACTATTCACAAATGAGTGTTCGCTATTGAAGGTTTTTTCCTAAATTTATACTTTTGTAAATAGATTCCTTATCCAACAGATCTCATTCCCATGATTGAACGGATCAAAAAGCTTATTGCCTACAACAACATGAACCCATCACGCTTTGCTGACCATATCGGCGTGCCGCGGTCGACCATTTCCCATATCTTATCCGGGCGCAACAACCCCAGCCTGGAGCTGGTCATGAAAATACTGGATGCTTTTCCCGAACTACGCACCGAATGGCTGGTCAGGGGCAAGGGAGTTATGAGCCTGCAGTCACAGACCCTGTTTCCCGATGAATCGCTTGTTCGCGAAGAGCTGTCGGCGGCAGATTCTTCAGGTGCCGGCCGGCCGGATGAAGGCAGGTTTGTGGCTGAAATGAGTACAGAATCCGATGCGGCGTCCGAAAAAGCCGTTCCGCAGTCAAAGGAGGTTACACCCGACAGGGGATCTGCGGTAAAGATGATCCTTGTTTATGCCGATGGCAGTTTCTCGGAGCATGCATCCAGCCTCGGCCGCTCAGTTTGAGGCCATGAGGGGGCTTCAGAATATTTCGAGGCGTGAAAAGAAAAAGGCAGCTTCCCGCCGGGCATTCTCGTCCGAATCGGAACCGTGTACCGCATTGAGTTCCACGCTGGCGCCGAATAATTTTCGCAAGGTGCCGTCTTCGGCCTTGTCGGGGTCGGTGGCACCGATCAGCCTTCGGTAACTCCCAACGGCATTTTCCTTTTCCAGCAAGGCCACCACCAGCGGGCCCTTTGTCATGAATTCGATCAGCCTGCCGAAAAATCCCTCATTGCGGTGAACCTCATAGAAGGCCTCTGCCTGTTCGCGGCTGAGCTGGGTATATTTCATGGCCGATATTCTGAAGCCGGCTTCGTTGATCCTGGCCAGTATATGCCCCACATAGCCGTGTTCGACGGCATAGGGTTTGATCAGGGTGAGGGTGAAGTTGTTTTTTGTCATCGATCTGCAGGCTGTGATGGCGGGCAAGCCCGGTTTTAGTGAAAAGCCGGAGGCGTATTGTCGTTAAAATTAATTAATTTCAGGCTGGTCCGGAACAAAGGGGGCCATTTTTTTTTACCTTTGCATATTCATAAAGGACAATTGCCAATTTTGGAACCAACAGGCATCGGCAGGGTACGGAAGTTTCTGGAAAACAAAGAACAATCCATTGGCATCATCGTACATACCAATCCGGATGGGGATGCAATCGGCTCGGCCCTGGGGCTGTTAAACTACCTGCAGGGCCTGCAGCACACCAATGTGCAGGTGATTGCCCCCAATCACTATGCTTCTTTCCTGCACTGGATGCCCGGAAATGAACAGGTGCTTGTTGCCGAAGATCACCGGGAAAAGGCCAGTGAATTCATTGCCTCCGCGAATCTGTTGTTCTGCCTTGACTTCAACGAACTTTCCCGGGCCGAACAGCTTGGTGCCGATATGGAGAAAAGCAGTGCCAAAAAGATCATGATCGATCACCACCCCGATCCCGGCCCGGGTTTCGACCTGGTTTTTTCCGATACCGGGGCCAGCAGCACGGCCGAGATGCTCTATGAGTTCATTACCGCCCTGAGTGGTGAAAAAGTCCTCAACCTCCACATGGCAGAGTGCCTGTATGCCGGCATGATCACCGACACGGGGTCGCTCAGCTACAATTGCAACAATCCACGCACCTATGAGATCATTGCCTGTTTGATGCGCCAGGGCGTTGACGGAGCGCGTATTCACCGTTTGATATACAACACCTACAGTGCCGACCGCATGCGGCTGCTGGGGTATTGCCTCAGCGAAAAGCTGAGAGTAATTCACGAGGCCCATACTGCCTACATCAGCCTGAGTAGCGAAGATCTGGCAAGGTTTCATCACCGGGAAGGGGATACCGAAGGGGTGGTCAATTATGCCCTGGCTATCGAAAACATACGACTGGCAGCCCTGTTTACCGAAAAAGAGGACCACGTGAAGGTCTCTTTTCGCTCGACCGGCGATACCGACGTCAACCGACTGGCCAGACAATACTATCACGGTGGCGGGCACAAGAATGCGGCCGGTGGAAAAAGCTTTGAGTCCCTGAAAAAAACCCTGGAAGGATTTGAAACCCTGATAAAAAGTCAAGCAGTAAGCCATGGGCAATAAAGCGGGCGCACGACATACACAAAAGTTATTCTGGCTGTTGGCCGGTTTGACGGCTTTCCTGCCTGCGTGCCGTGAGGAAACCGCCCCCCCTGACCTTCCGGAGGCTGCGGCGATCCAGGAGGCCTTTGCCGAATCGAACAAAAGAATACTGGCCCTTGAAAACGAGGCCATCGATGATTTCATTCAGCGTTTTGGCTGGGAGATGCAGCAAACCGGTTCCGGGCTCAGGGTCAAGATACGCAATGAAGGCAGGGGGGAGAAAGCCAGCTATGGGCAAAGGGCCCGGATCCGTTACACTGTGTACCTGCTGACTGGCGATCCGGTTTATTCCTCCGAACAGCGCGGCCCCCTCGAATTCACCGTGGGTCGGGGAGGAGTCGAAAGAGGGCTGGAGGAGGGCATTTTACTGTTGCGCGAAGGCGCAGAAGCGGTCTTTATCATGCCTTCGCACCTGGCCCACGGGCTGCCCGGCGATGGCAGGGCCATCCCAAAGCGGGCGACCATTGTTTACGAACTGGAACTACTTGAACTTCAATAATCATCCTTAAATAACAGAAAACTATGAGAACAACAAACATCCTGATCATTTTGCTTATTGCGACTGGCCTTTGGAGCTGCAACGCAATGCAGGACCGGCAATTTGAAACAACAGAAAGTGGTCTGGAATACGTATTTCATGTGGAAACGGGTGGGGAAAAAGCCCCCCTCGAAAGCATACTGAGCATGGAGATGGTGTATTCGGTCGACGACAGCATACTCTTCGACAGCCGTGAGGCCGGCATGCCCATGTACCTTCAGCTGATCGAAAGTGAGTTCCCTGGTGATATCTATGAGGCTTTTGCCATGATGGCCGAAGGCGACAGCGCCTCCTTCAGGGTGGATGCACAGGATTTTTTCCTTCGCACCGCCGGAATGATGGAGATGCCGCCATTTATTGAGCCGGGCAGCCTGATTACCTTTGATGTGAGCCTGAACAAGGCCATGGACGAAGAGGGCTTTGCCCGGGAACAGGAGCGCCTGATGGAAGTGCAGATGCAGGAAGACCTGGCCAGGGCCGAAGCCGAAGAGGGGCTGATGCTGGCTTATCTTGAAGAGCACCACATTACCATCCAACCCATGGAGAGCGGACTGTACTATGTGGAAAGGGAGGCCGGCGAAGGCCCTACGGTAGAGACAGGAGACCTGGTGGCTGTTCATTATGAAGGCAGGTTGCTCGACGGCACCGTGTTCGACAGCTCTTACGAGAGGGAGGAGCCTCTGGAGTTTACCGTGGGGCACGGTCAGGTGATTTCGGGTTGGGACGAAGGCATTGGCATGATGCGCGAAGGCGGCAAGGCCACCCTGGTCATCCCTTCTTACCTGGCTTATGGCGACAGGGGAGCAGGGCAACTCATCCCTCCCTTCAGCACCCTGGTGTTTGATGTAGAGGTGGTTGAGATAAGGTAATCAAACAATTTGTCGAAACATGAACCTCGCTTCCTTTATCATGGTTTCTGGCTTCAGCAGCATCCGGGCCCTGCTTGTGCTTGCCTGCTTTGCCATCGCGATGGCCTCTCTTTGGGGCTGCCGAAGCCTCAGGGTCGACCAACCCGGCCCGCTTCCCGAAGAACCCGTCCCGGTGCCCGTTGATGAGGTGGATAAACTTGAAAGGGATGAGCTGGTCTCCGGTATCCATTATTCGGCCATCCAGCGCGGAGCAGGCCCCCCCTTGAGCGAGGAGATGCACGTAAGCCTTCACTACACCGGCTTATTATCGGATGAACAGACCGTGTTCGACAGCTCCTACGAAAGGGAAGAGCCGCTGAGGTTGATCCTGGGCAGGGAAATGCTTATACCGGGCCTTGAACTGGCCCTGACCCAGCTAAATGTGGGCGACAGGGTGAGATTGTGGATTCCCTGGCAGCTGGCCTATGGCGAAAGGGGCAGAGGCCCCATCCCCGGAAGGGAAGACCTGGTCTTTGATGTGGAGATTCTGGATGCCAGGCCGGTCGAATCGCCCACGCCCTTTCGCGTCGAAGGCCTGGACACCCTGGAAACCTGCCTGGGGCTGCAATACATCCTGGTGAGTGAAGGACACGGGGAGCCGCCCATGCCCGGGCAGGTGCTTGTTGTGCACTATACGGGTTATCTGTCCGATGGGACCCTGTTCGACTCCTCTCTCCAGCGCAACGAACCCATCCGTTTCATACTGGGGGCCGGACAGGTGCTCAGGGGATGGGAAGAAGCCTTTGCCCTGCTCAACAAAGGGGCCAGGGCCAGGCTGATCCTCCCACCCCATCTGGCCTATGGCGATACCGGGGTGGGACCCATACCCCCGGGCGAAACCCTGGTGTTTGATGTGGAATTGCTCGATTATACGGATTGAACATCTTGCTTACATCAACTATTTCAAGGCATGGACATTTTACAGATCACCTGGGATGCGAGCCCGGAAATTTTTCGCATTGGTAATATGGCAATCAGGTGGTACGGGCTGTTCTGGGCTCTTTCCTTTTACCTGGGCTATGAGATCATACTGAGGATATTCAAAAAAGAGAACATCTCCCCAAAACAGGCCGACAGCATCTTGATCTACATGGCCGTGGGCAGCATTGCCGGGGCCAGGCTGGGTCATTGTTTATTTTACGATTTCCAGTATTACATTGCCAATCCCTGGGAGATACTCTTTATCTGGCAGGGGGGGCTGGCCAGTCACGGCGGTGCCATCGGCATCTTGGTGGCCCTTTATTACTTTCAGAAAAAAAAGAGCCAGCGCTCTTTCATCTGGCTGCTCGACCGCCTGGTCATCCCGGTCTCCCTGGCCGCTTTTTTCATCCGCATGGGCAATCTGATGAATTCTGAGATCTACGGTGTCGAAACAGATCTTCCATGGGGGTTTGTGTTTGTGGCCAGGGGAGAGACCCTGCCCAGGCATCCCACCCAGATTTATGAAGGTCTGGCCTATCTGATCCTCTTTGTCCTTCTGGGCTGGATGTATCTGAAAAAACGCACCACATTGCCCACGGGCTTTCTTGCAGGCTTTTTTGCGCTGTTTATGTTCACCGCACGTTTTTTGGTGGAGTTCATCAAGCAGCCCCAGTCGGACTTTGAGGCCGATCTGGCGCTCAATATGGGCCAGATACTAAGCATCCCCGCCATCATCGCGGGCATCGGCTTTATGGTGTATGCCTTCATGAATAAGCACAAACAGGGTGGCTGAGTCCGGTATCAGGTCCCAACGACAACCTGGTTCAGGCTTGCAGTAAAAAGATGGCCGGACGCTTATGCAGTGAGGGGACGCGGGTAGTGCGCCATTTCTGGATGGCCATTGTCCGGATATACTCCCTGGCGGTGGTGAGCTCCGCGGCCAGGCAGAGCCTGGTCGAAGGGATGCAGTGGGTGAGCAGGTCTTCGAGCAGGGCCTGGTTCCTGAAGGGGGTTTCCATGAATAGCTGCGTAGCTCCCGATGCCCGGCTTTCCTTTTCCATTTCCCTAATCTTTTTGATGCGTTGCGGCTTTTGGATGGGCAGGTAAGCGTGAAACCGGAACTCCTGTCCGTTCATGCCCGAGGCCATCAGCGCCAGCAAAATGGAGCTGGGACCGACCAGGGGTTTGACGGCGATCTCCATCTCGTGAGCCTGTTGCACCACCAACTGACCCGGATCGGCGATGCAGGGACATCCGGCCTCTGACAGGAGTCCGATCGGATTGCCCGAGACGGCCGAGCGCAAAAACCCGGCTTTTTCGGCTTCGGGGGTGTGCTTGTTCAGCAAATGAAAGACCGTTTTGTCGAAAGAGCGGCAGTAACCCGCCCTTTTCAAAAAACGCCTGGTCGTGCGGACGTTCTCCACGATAAATTCATCGATGCGGTTGATGATCTCTACATGGCCCCCGGGCCACACATCGGCGAGTTTTTCTTCGCCCAGCGACGAAGGGATGAGGTAAAGGATGCCCTTGGGTTTTGAGTCAGGATGCATGTTAAAAAGTAAGTAGTAAGTAGTAAGTAGTAGGTAGAATTAAATTTCCTTTCGTTCCTTCGTTCCTTCGTCTTCTGTCTTCTGTCTTCTGTCTTCTGTCTTCTAAACTCTTCAACTCTTCAACTTTTCAACTTTTCAACTTTTCAACTTTTCAACTTTTCAACTTTTTCGTTCCTTCGTCTTCTGTCTTCTGTCTTCCGTCTTCTAAACTCTTCAACTCTTCAACTTTTCAACTTTTCAACTTTTCAACTTTTCAACTTTTCAACTTTTCAACTTTTCAACTTTTCAACTTTTCAACT
>PWJC01000166.1 GCA_003560165.1 Bacteroidales bacterium | reverse complement strand
TCATGCATGGAGTCGCTGAACGGCCTGCGATACGCTTCGGCCCCGGTGGTTGCAACAACAGGAAGGAATACAAGCCCGCCCTCTTCAAATAGTTGAGCAGACAATGGTTCCTGCTCGAAATTTACCTGCGAATGGATTTGAGAGGTAACGTGGCAGGACGACATAAGCGCCATAAACAGCACCAGTAAAAGAGGAAGGGTCCGGTTGGTGATCGTGCAATACGTATCGGTTTTCAAGGGGCGAAGTATTAGGTGGAACATGCATCTGCAAATGCCGTGGCCGTCTAAAAAACCAACATCAAAAACAATGCCATCAAAAAGCAGCCGGAGTCACTGAAACTGCCGCCGGCAAAAGCATCACGGGCTAACGGGAAAGCCGCTTTCCGGCTTATTCGTATTTCAAATTAGTGACCGGATTCTGACGTGCAGCCCGGGTGGAATAAAACAATACGGTGATGGCTGCAATGCCCGTAATGATCAGCAACACAAGTGCAAAATGGGCTGCACCGATGCCGATCCGATACGGATAGTTATCCAGCCAGCGGTTCATCAGCAGGTAGGCCACCGGCAAGGCGATCAGTACGGCAAGCAACACCACCCGCAGAAAGCCATTCACCAGCATCAGATTGATGCTGGCCACCGATCCGCCCAATACCTTGCGCATGCTGATCTCTTTTTTTCGCTGGCTCATCATATAGGCCGTAAGGCCGAACAAGCCCATGCAGGATATGAGGATGCAAAGCACCGACGACCAAAGGAAGATCTTCATGATATTGGATTCGGTACGGGTTTGCCTGGCGAGGGTCTCTGTAATAAAGCGGGGCTGAAAAGGAAGCCCGGGAAAAGTCGCCCGGTAGATCTCTTCCACACGGGCGAGCACCTGCTGCGGGTCGTTGCCGCTGTACCGGATGTTGACGGCAGCGATACGGTCTTTCTGGTAAAGGTAGATGGCAGGTGCCACCGGCAAACGAACAGGATAGTAATTGTAGTCCTTGACCACACCCACAATGGTAAAATAGTCGTAATCTTCGTGGTAGGTATTGCGAACTCTTTGCCCCAGGGGGTTTTCCCACCCGAGGGCTCTCCAGGCGGCTTCGTTGATCAGGGCGGCCTGGTAGGGATCGGTAGCTGCATCGTAGCTGAAATTGCGGCCTTTGACAATCCCGATGCCCATGGCGGGGAAAAAGTCGGGGTCGACATAACCAAATCTTGCCATCAGGATGGTGTTAACCGAGTCGGCCACGTAAATGGTGCTTTGTTTGCCGGCCACCCCGTTGTAGTTGCTGGCCATGCCAATTGCCGATATTTGCGGCAGCTCTTCCAGCCGGGCTTTAAAATCCCTGAGGCGTTCATATCCGTCTCCTTCGTCGAAGGTGATGTAGATGACATGTTCCGGATCATAACCGAGGTCTTTCGACTGCATATGCCTGACCTGATGCAGCACCACAATGGTCGACAATATCAGTGCAGCCGAAATGGCAAACTGGAAAACCACCAGCAGTTTCCTCAGCAAAGCACTCTGGGGTTTACCCGATTGGGTGCCCGACTTCAGGACCTGTACCGGCTGAAAACGCGACATCACCACGCCGGGATAAAAGCCCGCCACCAGTCCCACCACCACCAACACAGCGAGCAGGCCCACATTGAGCAGGGGATTGCCCAAAAAATCGAGGCGGAGGCTACTCCCCAGCAGGGAATTGAATTCGGGGATGATGAACTCGAGCAATACCAGGGCCAGCAATACCGACATAAAGGTGAGCACCATCGATTCGCCGATGAACTGCAGGGCCAGCTTTCCCCTGCTGGCGCCCAGGACCTTTCGCATGCCCACTTCGCGGGCCCGTCTGCCGGCATTGGCCGTGGAAAGGTTGATGAAATTGATGCAGGCGATGGCCAGAACAAGGATCGCTACCAGGGTAAACAAATAAACGGTGTTGATATTTCCGGCGGCCGACACAATCTGGATGTCGATCTGCCCTGACCTGAGGTAGATATCACCCGCCGGCTGCAGGTAAAAGGTGTTTTTCATAAAAGCCCCTTCCTGCAACTGCCCGGACTCCCGCTGGTAGTGCCCGTTGATCAGGCTGGCCACCCGGCCGGGATCGCCTTCGGGGGGCAGAACAATATAGGTAATCAGGCTGTTGTTCCCCAGATAGGGCAGCCACTCGTTATCTGCCTCTACCGTAGAAAGCGACAACAAGGCATCGAAGCGCAGATGGGATTGAATGTCGCTGTTGTCGTAAACGGCAATAACGGTATAGAGGATCTGGTTATGCCGCAGAACCTGTCCTGTGGCATCGGCAGTTCCATATATGCGCATAGCGGCTTCCTTACTGATAGCGGCCGTATTGGGCCTGTCGAGCAGGCCCCTTCTGCCATCGGTCGAAACAAGGGGAAGTCCAAAAAAACCAAGGGTATGCCCGTCGGCAAAAAAAGTGGACACGCGGAACTGCTTACCCTCTGCCAGCAAAATGTTGGAGGCACCCATGATCCGGAAGGCCCCGGTTACCTCGGGAACGTTCTCGTTCAGGTAGGGGGCCCAGCCTCCGCTGCTGATGGCCACATGCTGGACATCGATACCGGCCGGCTCCTGGATCCCGACCAGGCGGTAAAGGACCACATCGTCCGGGAGATGCGTGTCGTACGAACGTTCATTTTGCAGGAAGAGGGCGATGAGCAAAAAAGCCGCGATGCCCGCAGTAAGGCCAATGATGTTGATCAGCGTGAAGGAAATGTCCCTGACCAGGTACCTTAATGCGGTTTTGAAAAAGTTCTGCAGCATCTGTCGGAATGTTGGTATCTGTGTGTACAAGTGCCAATAACATGCCATAATACTTATTTGTTTGTCATACAGACATTTAACATCCACACATGCCCCCCTGATACGTAGCGGGCGTGTGCGGATGTGTTCAAACATGTACGCTTACGGACAGATCAACCCGGCTGAAGCTGATCCGTACCCGAGAGTGAGGCGCTGATCTCCTGCTCGCTGACCGAAGGATCGGTGAGTTCGCCGGCCATATAGGAAGCATAGGCCCCCATATCAAAATATCCGTGCCCGCAAAGATTGAACAAAATGGTTTTTTCGGTACCGCTTTCCCTGCATTTGAGGGCTTCGTCGATCACCGTGGCAATGGCATGGGTAGCCTCGGGAGCCGGGATGATGCCTTCCGCACGGATAAAATCGAGCCCTGCTTTAAAACAAGGCTCCTGTGGCTGGGAAACGGCCTCGATCAAGCCGTCTTTCAGCAACTGGCTCACCAGCACCCCCGCCCCATGATACCGCAGGCCTCCGGCATGGATGGGCGATGGGATGAAATCGTGCCCCAGGGTATACATGGGCAAAAGCGGGGTCATTCCTGCGGTGTCGCCAAAATCGTAGCGAAAGCTGCCCCGGGTGAGTTTGGGGCAGGAGGCCGGTTCAACGGCAATAAACCGGATCTGTTGGTCATCGGCCAGGTTCAGGCGCAGAAAGGGAAAGGCAATGCCTGCAAAATTGCTTCCTCCACCAAAGGGGGCCACCACAACATCGGGCATATGCCCCGCCTTTTCCATCTGCAACAGGGCTTCCTGCCCGATAATGGTCTGGTGCAGCAACACATGGTTCAGCACACTGCCCAGGGCGTAGTGCGATTGCGGATCGCTTACCGCCCTTTCGATGGCCTCGGAGATGGCAATGCCAAGGCTCCCGCTCGAATCCGGATTTTCGGCCAGCACTTTTTTCCCATAGGCTGTTTGCCCCGAAGGAGAAGCATGCACCGTGGCCCCGAAGGTGTTCATCATGATCTTACGGTAGGGCTTTTGGTCGTAGCTCACCCTGACCATGAACACCTCGCATTCGAGGCCGAATAGCTGACAGGCATAGGCCAGGGCAGTGCCCCACTGCCCGGCGCCGGTTTCGGTGGCAATGCGTTTTACGCCACTGATCTTGGAGTAAAAGGCCTGTGCAACAGCCGTATTGGGCTTGTGCGAGCCGGCCGGACTCACTCCTTCGTATTTGTAATAGATGCGGGCAGGGGTATCCAGTAGCTTCTCCAGCCCTCTGGCCCTGAACAGGGGCGAGGGCCTCCATTTGGCATAGATATCCCTGACCTGGCGTGGGATCTCGATATAGCGTTCGGCCGACACCTCCTGCTGTATGAGTTCTTTCGGGAACAAAGGTTCCAGCAGGTCGGGGGTAATGGGCTGCCGGGTACCAGGATGCAGAGGCGGAAGCGGCTTGTTGGGCATATCGGCCACGATGTTGTAGAAAAAACGCGGGATTTCCTGTTCGGATAAGAGTATTTTGTTTTCCATGATATTCGAAATAATTAATTGGGGTTAATAACAGTTCACGCCACTGGGGCGAAACATAAAAAAGCCGGATTCGGGATGTAAACGGAGCAGCACGCTCCCACGGGGGTTATATGTCGTTATGAGGCAGCCGGAGAGGCTGGCCACCAGGCCCAGAAAAAGTGAAAACAACGGCTATTCAACGACAAGGGATCCATTGGATCGGTAGTGTATTTACGCAAAAATATAAATAAATCTCTATTTTACTCATTTTTTTTAAAAAAAATGACGCATGCCATGAACAGCACAAGCATCCATTGGCGGCCATGGAACCCATCCATAAGCATGGTCCGGGAGCAGGTGACCGGGATCTGTGGCGGGGGCGGCCACGGGGAACAGCCTAAAGTCCAAGCTTTTCAATAATTCCGTTGATCTGTTCTTCGGTGGCCCTGAGTTTTTCCGAACAATAGGTAGCCAGTTTGCCGGCCCGTTCCACCTTTTCGGCCAGTTTGTCGATAGAGATCCTGTCCGATTTCAGATCCTGGAGTATCTGCTCCAGTTCAGCCGCAGCTTCTTCGTAGCTTAGCTTTTTCATAAGTTTATCATGAATTTAAACGCAATTTGACTTTTGGCTGTTAGCTTTTGGCTGTTAGCTTTTGGATTTTGGCTGCTGGGTGTTGGGTTTTAAACTTTTCAACTTTTCAACTTTTCAACTTTTCAACTTTTCAACTTTTCAACTTTTCAACT
>PWJC01000170.1 GCA_003560165.1 Bacteroidales bacterium | reverse complement strand
GGGCAGCAGGCCCCCGAGAGGGTGGAACCCCCATTCTGGTGGGCCGGGATGGCTCATTCCGAACTGCAGATCAAGTTCTATGCCGGGGGCATCGGCAATACCAGGGCGGAGGTCGATCACCCCGGGGTCAGCATCATCGAAATGGTGGGGTTGGACAGCCCGAACTACCTTTTTGTTTACCTCGAACTCGGCGAAGCCGCACCCGGTAAGTTCAGCATACGCTTTGTAAACGAGGGGCGAACCCTGTATGAGTACGCCTACGAACTGAAGGAACGCGAGCCAGGCTCCCGCTACCGCGAAGGAGTGAATGCCACCGATGCCATCTATCTCCTCATGCCCGACCGCTTTGCCAATGGCGACCCTTCGCTCGACAATCAGCCCGGCATGATCGAAACCACCGACCTCACCGATCCATCGGGACGTCACGGGGGCGACATTCCCGGCATAGTCCGGCACCTCGATCACATTGCCGGCATGGGCTTTACGGCCATCTGGATCACCCCCCTGCTGGAGAACAACCAGCCCCGCTACAGCTACCATGGCTACGCCACCACCGATTACTACCGCATCGACCCCCGCTTCGGCACCAACGAAGATTATCGTGAACTGGTGGTCAGTGCCGGTGAAAAAGGCATCAAGATGATCAAAGACCTCATTCTGAACCATTGCGGACATTACCACTGGTGGATGGACGACCTGCCCACGCCCGACTGGGTCAACCGCTGGGATGAGTTTACCCGCACCAACTACCGGATGACCACCATCGTAGACCCCCACGGGGCAGAGATCGATTACAGGCGGATGGTCAAAGGGTGGTTCGACAGCAATATGCCCGACCTGAACCAGAACAACCGCCTGCTGGCCCGCTACCTGAAGCAGAACGCAGTATGGTGGATAGAATACTCCGGCATCCGCGGCATCCGCATGGATACCCAGCCCTATGCCGACCGGTTTTTCATGGGCGACTGGGCGCAATACGTGCTTGACGAATACCCCTATTTCATGCTCATCGGCGAAGCCTGGATGGGCATCCCTGCCATGGTCAGCTATTACCAGGGAGGCGACCACAACCACGACGGCTACGACTCCCGTTTCCCCTCCGTATTCGACTTTGCACTCTACGACGACATTGGACTGGCATTCAGGGAGGGAGATGGCTGGGCTACGGGAATGCTGCGTTTGTACAATACCCTGGCCCAGGACTTTTTGTACCCCGACCCCTATCATCTGGTGGTTTTTGGTGACAACCACGACACCGACCGGATCTTTACCCGGGTGGGCGAAGACATCGACAAACTGGAGATGGCCCTGACCTTTTTGTTCACTACCCGGGGCATCCCCCAGGTTTATACCGGGACCGAACTCCTGGAATCGGCCTACGAGCACGACGGGCACGGGGAGCTGCGTACCCGCTTCCCCGGCGGGTGGCCGGGAGACCCTGTCGATAAATTCACCAGGCAGGGGCGCACCCCCGATCAAAACCGCATCGTTGACCACATGACCCGGCTGCTGGAGTTCCGCAGGCAGACACCGGTGCTGCATTACGGATACCTGTTGCATTTTGTGCCGGAAGACAACATTTACGTCTATTTCCGGTACGACGAGGCCAATGCCGTGATGGTTGTCCTGAACAACAACGACCAGGACAAAGAACTCAGCCTGGAGCGTTTCCGCGAAGGATGGGAGGGCTATCGGCAAGCCGAAGAGTTGTTGTCGGGAAAGGTTTTTCAGGAATTCGACCGTTGGGTGCTCCCTGCCAACTCCTCCATGGTGCTGACCCTTAGGTAGGAGCAGTCGTTTGAGCCAGCGTTGCTCCGGTCAAGGGGGTGGCGCATCATGGCCCGCAAGCTTCCCTGTGGTTTTGCCGGATTTAAAAATGTGCTGCCCATGAACAAACTTTCGGTTATCGTTCCGGTTTTCAATGAAGCGGAAAACATACGACCTCTCTGCGACAAACTGATGGAAGTTTTCAGGCAGCAGGGCATTTCGGATCACGAGATCCTGTTTGTCGACGACGGGAGCACCGATGTTTCTCTGGAGGTGATCAGGGAACTCTCTGCCACCGCAAAGGGAGTAAGGGGCTTGTCACTGACCCGCAACTTCGGGCAGCAGATGGCCCTGTATGCCGGCATGGAACATGCCAAAGGAGATGTGGTCATTACCATGGATGCCGACCTGCAACATCCACCCGGGCTCATCCCCGAACTGATCTCAGCTTACCGGGCCGGCTACGACCTGGTGAATACCCGGCGCAGGGACGCCCCCGGCACCGGTTTTTTCAAAAAAGCAAGCTCCCGGGCTTTTTACCGGCTGATGAACTTTCTTTCGGAAGTTCCCATTGAGGCCGCCTCTTCCGATTTCAGGCTGATGAGCCGCCGGGCCGTGGATGCCTTTTTAAAGATGCCCGAACGCAACCGGTTTACCCGTGGCATGGTAGGCTGGATGGGCTTTCCCCAAACCTTTGTCGATTACCGGGCCGGCATCCGGCAGGCCGGGAAGTCGAAGTACACCCTTAAAAAAATGATGGGGTTTGCCCTCGACGGCATCACCTCGTTCTCTGCCAGGCCGCTTCGCCTGATCTCCCTGTCGGGGGTTGTGGTGTTTTTGCTGGGGATGGTGTATGCGGTGTATGCCGTTGTTCAGCATTTTTTGGGGCATACGGTATCGGGATGGACTTCGCTGATGGTGAGTGTGTGGATCCTCGGGGGGATACAGCTGCTGGCCATCGGATTGATCAGCGAATACATCCTGAGGATATTTGCCGAGTCGAAGCAGCGGCCGCATTACCTGATCAGGGAACAGACCGGCGGCTGATCGCTGATCAGGAAGCCAAATGATCTCAGGGTTCAGGGGTCGGGCACAAAGGACGGACGCCGGGTGGAAGGGTCGTCGAAGGCAAACCGGGGGTATTCATACACCCTGAAATACTCCAGGCACTGATAACTGTTCAGTGGCGGCCCGAGCTGCTTGAGGATGGCCACCTCGTCGAGATTGTTGGCGATCACAAAGCGAAATTCAGGATCGGCATGCCGCCCCCTGCCTCCGGCATGGTACCAGTTGCGGTTCATCACATGGTACCAGATAGCCATATCGTGGTGCACGGTATATACCCTTACCCCGGCTTTCGAGAACATGGTGATCTTTTTGGCATACCAGTATTCGCCCACCCCATAGCGGAAACCCTGTTCCATGGCCAGGCGGTCGGTGCATTCGACATAGTCGGGATAGTACTGGGCAAACTTCTTCAGGCCCTGCCCCACTTCCTGCTGCAGGGGATGGCGAATGGTCAGGGCGGTAAGGAGCAGCAGGGCTGCCCCGGCCGGCAAGTTGAACACATGGCCTGCCCGGCTGTTGCGAAGAAAATAATGCATCAGAAAGGCCAGGTTGAACATCCCGAGGTACAGCACATGCACGTTGTATCGCATTATGGCCGGACCCACATAGCTGCCATTGACAATGGGGGTAAACAGCACAATGAGAAAGAACAGACAAAAGAAAAACACATAAAATGCCTCTGCTGACCGGGTTCTCCTGAGGCCTTGCCTGCCTGCCAGTTTTTTCAGGTAATGGACGGCAATACCCGCGGTGACCAAAAAGGAAGCTGCTGAGAGCAGAAGGATGAGGCTTCGGAACCCCCCCGCCCGGATATAGCCCAGGTGCTGGGCGGTCATCACCTGCAGTGAGCCGCCCATGTTGTCGAAGCGGAAAATCTTTCCGGTGGTGGGGATGATGTGGATCACCCCCGAGCTTTTGAGCAGGTTAAAGGCCGTAATGCCGGCAAGCACCCCCAGGGCCAGCACAAGATAGAACCTGAGGATCCGTTTTCTGCAGGCCCGCTCCAGCATCAGGGGGATCAGGGCCAGCGAAGGCAGGGCGAACATCACGATAAAGAAGCGGCTGCTGAATACCCCCAGCAGGACGATCAGGGATATCCACCAGAGATCCCTGTTTTTTGCCTCCCGTAGGTATCTCAGGGTCAGGATCAGGGCCCCCAGCGTCATCAGAAAAGGCCCCAGGTGGTAGCTGATGCTCAGCACATAGAAGGTGAACACAAAATCGCCGGTGGGGGCGCTGACCAGCAAAAAGGACAGCATCATCAGATTGCCTGTTGCCGGATAGCTCCAGGGGATGCGGGGCCCAATCTGCCGGAGCACCAGGCCCATAAGCAGCAGCAAAACCAGGTACTGCCCCAGGCTGTAAACCCCCATGGCCAGTTTAAAGTCGCTGACCAGGGCATTGACCACGAAATACGACAGCATGTCGGGAAAGAAGTTGGGCGCCGCATTCAGGTGCCAGCCGGCAAAACCCGATCGGTCGACAAACACATCCCTGAAAATGGAGGGCAGGTAGAGGGTGTCGGAGTTGAAATACACGTAGAGGTCGGCGTTGCTCATGGAAGCGAACACAAAGCCCACCCATGCCGCGTTGAGCAGCATGCTCCACAACCAGATGGCCATGCCGGCAGAAGGGCGGGAGCGCCCAAGATCCGGCGAAAGGGTGAAAGCGTTCATGCACGCTGTTTTTGCAGGTCGGCCGCGTTTATCGGTTTTAGGGCAGCATCCTCATCAAAAGTACGATAAAGCGCCCTCAAAATACCAAAACTTCCCGATGCGGCGCAAGGATTTATTTCTATTTTTACAGACTGAGGAAGGTAGTAGGTAGTAGGTAGTAGGTAGTAGGTAGTAGGTAGTAGGTAGTAGGTAGTAGGTAGTAGGTAGTAGGTAGGAAGAAGAAAGTTGAAAAGTTGAAAAGTTGAAAAGTTGAAAAGTTGAAAAGTTGAAAAGTTGAAAAGTTGAAAAGCCAACAGCCAACAGCCAAAACCCAAAAGCTAATAGCCAACAGCCAAAACCCAACAGCCAAAATCTACCTTCTATTTTCCACCTTCTACCTTCTATCTTCTATGTTCTACCCTCTAATTTCTTTTTTTTGACGCTCCATCCCCTTTAAAATTCATCTAAACGATCAACATGAAAACCCTGTCCATCATCATCCCGGCCTACAACGAATCGGCCACCATCGGCGCCATACTGCATCGTATTGCTGGG
>PWJC01000146.1 GCA_003560165.1 Bacteroidales bacterium | reverse complement strand
TACAGGCCATACACCGTGCGGATCCCGGCATCCGCGTTCTTCAGCCCGCCGAAGTGGAAAACACCGGCGAAGTGACCTTTGCCCTTGCCTGGAAGCATCCGCAGGGGTTCTTCCTCGATTACCCCAACCTTCGATGCATATCTTCGTTCGGGGCCGGCGTCGATCACATCCTCGAAGACCCCCACATACCCCCCGACGTACAGGTCGTGCGCATAGTTGACCCCTTGTTGTCGCAGGATATGCTTGAGTTTGCCCTGGCCGTTTGCATGAAAAGGCTGAGGGGGCTTACGCTGTACCGTCAAAAACAAGACAAGGGGTTGTGGAAAAAGGCCCCCTACCTGCGGATGGCAGATGTGGGAGTGGGCATCATGGGCACCGGAATGATCGGACACCATGTTGCCGAAGGCCTTGCAAAGACCGGTTTCAGGGTGAGCGGCTGGTCAAGGACTCCGGGCAGGCAAGGCAGCTACCGGAAGTATCAGGGACAAGAACAGCTGGCAGATTTTCTCCACGGCAGTGACATCCTCATCTGTCTGCTGCCCCTGACCCCCGCCACCCGTGCGATCATCGACCAACACCTGCTGGCACAGCTTCCGCCCGGGGCCTATGTGGTCAACCTCGGAAGAGGGACCCATGTTGTCGATCAGGATCTGATCGATGTCATCGACAGCGGGCATCTATCCGGGGCCCATCTCGATGTCTTTGAACCGGAACCCCTCCCTCCCGGGCACCCCCTGTGGGCCCATGCGAAAATCGACATCACCCCCCATGTGGCCAGCCTTACCAGCCCCGGCTCGGTAGCCCCCCAGTTAGCAGAGAACTACCACAGGCTAAGGGAAGGCAGGCCGCTGATGAACCTGGTTTCGCGAGAGGCCGGGTATTGAATCAAGGATCCGGACGGGGCAAAAAAGCCTATATTTGCAGAGAAAAAAGATCAGGTATCACCCATATTTACCGTCATGATCAAATTAAACGGGATATTCCCTCCCCTGCCCACCTCATTCGATGCCCGGGAGCATCTTGCACCAAAAAAGATACAATCGAACATCAGGGCCCTGGGCAAGTTTCCCCTGGCCGGCTTTCTCATTCTGGGCTCCAACGGCGAAATGGTCATGCTGTCGGAAGATGAAAAGATCGCTGCCTTACATGCTGCCAGGGAGGCTATCCCTGCCGGCCGGCTGATGCTGGCAGGCACAGGAGAGCAGTCCACATCCGCCACCATACGCCTGACCCGTGAAGCAGGCAGGGCCGGGGCAGATGCCGCCCTGGTGCTGAATCCCTTCTATTACAAAGGCCTGATGCATAAGGAGGCCCTGGTGGCCCATTACCACGATGTGGCCGAAGCGTCCACCATACCGGTACTGATCTATAACATGCCCGCCAACAGCGGAATGGACATGACGGCCGGCACCATTCTGGCCATTGCCGAACATCCGAACATTATCGGACTGAAGGACTCCGGCGGAAACGTGGTGAAACTGGGCGAAATTTCGGGCAAGGCAAAAAACGGCTTCCAGGTACTGGCCGGTTCGGCCGGCTTCCTGCTGCCAGCCCTCTCGGTAGGGGCCACAGGAGGCATTCTGGCCCTGGCCAACATTGCCCCCCGGCAATGCACCGGCATCTATGAGGCATTTGTAACCGGAAATAATATGGAAGCTATGCAGCTGCAACAACGCATGATACAGGTCAATACGGTGGTGACGGCCCGCTGGGGCGTTCCGGCCCTCAAAGCCGCCATGGACCACATTGGCCTTTATGGCGGGCCATCCCGAAAGCCCATCCGCGCTATGGATGCGGCCAGCAGGGAAGCCCTGCCCGGCATACTGGAACATGCCGGGATCACGAACATCCGATAATAAGCCATCCGGCAAACTGAATCAACCATAAAACCCTTTAACCGAACCATGTCTGAACGAAAGATCCTGATGATCCCCGGCCCCATCGAAAGCAAGGCCAATGTGTTGCGAGCCCTGGGTGCACCCACGCTGAGCCATACCTCGCCCGACTTCATTAAAACCTTCGGCAACTGCCTCGAAATGATGAAAAAAGTATGGGGGGCGCCCTCTGGGCAGCCATTTATCATGGCAGGCAGCGGCACCCTGGCCATGGAAATGGCCGCCGCCAACCTCATAGAGCCCGGCGACAGGGCCCTGGTGGTATCGTCGGGGTATTTCGGTGAGCGCTATGCTGCCCTTTTGGAACGCTTCGGGGCCAGGGTAAGCGTTCTGCGGGCAGAACCCGGCCATACGGTGTCCCTGCCTGATGTGGAGCAGGCCCTCGGCGAACACCGCTTTAAGCTGATGACCATTACCCATGTAGATACTTCCACGGCCGTGCGCACCGACCCCCTTCCCCTGGCCAGGCTGGCCAGGGAGTATGGGGTGCTCAGCATCCTCGACGGGGTCTGCTCGGTGGGCGGCGAAGTCCTGTACCAGGAGGAATGGGGCATCGACGTGGTGCTCACGGCTTCCCAGAAAGCCATCGGGGTGCCACCGGGGCTGGCCCTGATGGTGGCATCGGAAGAGGCCATCCGGACCTGGAAAAACCGGAAAACACCCCCTGGCAGCTACTATGCCGACTGGACAAACTGGCTGCCCGTCATGGAAGCCTACGCCAAGGGCAAGCCTGCCTATTTCGGCACCCCCGCAGTGAACCTGATAATGGCCCTGGAGCAGGGGCTCGGCGACATCCTCAACGAGGGCCTGGAGGCAAGGTTCGAACGGCACCGCCAGACAGGCCAGGCCTTCAGGGCAGCCATGGCAGCCATGGGCCTCGAAATGATCCCCGCCTCCCCCGACGAGGCGGCCGATACCCTGTCGGCAGCCTTCTTCCCTGAAAAAGTCGAAGGATCATCCTTTATGCAGGCCATGGCCAAAAGCCCGGTGGTGGTTGCCGGCGGCCTGCTGCCGAAGCTCAGATCTGCCTATTTCCGGGTAGGCCATATGGGCGGTGTTTCTGAAAGCGAACTGCAAACAACCGTTGAAGCCATCGCCTCATCCCTGGCAGAATGCGGACAGGCTGCCGATGGCAAAAACGCCTGGGATGCAGCCAGGGCAGTACTGAAGCCTTAGGTTTCCACTATACTCTCGCGAACTTCTTTTCGGGGCCGCAGCAGCGTCCTGCTTCTTCCGTTTTCCACATCCCGAGCGCCGGCAGGGTTTGTACCGCGCAAGAAAGGGCTTGGCCATTTTCCGTTTTTTTTTTGTAACTTTAGGAAAAACAAGGGCATGAACATCAAAATGCCTGTCAAGCCCTATTTTTCAACCAACAAAACCACACCCATGATGTGCAAAACCAGGATCTGTTTTCCCCTTATCTTTTTAGTAGCCGCCCTCTGGGGCTGTGCTCCACTTGTCGATCCCGAATACCAGGAACAACTGCGCGAACGGCTGGCCCAGTACAAGGAAGTAAGCCTGACAGCCGATCTCGACAGACTTACTGAGGCTGAAATTGAAATGATCCCCATTTTGGTGGATGTGGCCGGTTGGATCGACGAGATATTCTGGATGCAGTCGTACGGATCGGGAGAGGAGTTGCTGTCCTTCATGCGCGATCCCTATGCCCGGGATTATGCCGAGATCAACTACGGTCCCTGGGGACGGCTGGAAAACCACACCCCTTTCTATCCGGGCTTCGACGACAAACCCCTTGGGGCCAACTTCTACCCCCTCGATATCGACCGCGAAGAATTCAATGAGTGGGACGATCCGGACAAACGGAGCCCCTACACCATGATCCGCCGCACGCCCGAGCTGCAGCTGGTGTCCATACCCTATGCCGAGGCCTTTGCGACCCAGAACCAACAGGCCGCCGAACTCCTGCGCGAAGCCGCCGCGATGGCCGATTATGCCCCCATGGCCAACTATCTCGAGGCCCTTGCCGTGGCCCTGCTTACCGACAACTGGCGTGAAAAGGATGTGGCTTGGTTGAAGATGCAGGACAATATCCTGGAATTTGTGGCAGGGCCTATCGATACAGGCGAAGACCGGAAGTTCGGTCTCAAGGCCGCGCACAGTGCCTACATCCTGGTCAGGGATCCCGAATGGGATATCCGGCTGGCCGACATTGCCCTCATGCTGCCCGGGCTCCAGGAAACCCTTCCGGTACCCCCGGAATACAGGCGTGAGGTTCCAGGCACCGAAACCGACATTGGGGTGTACGACGCCCTCTACTATGCCGGACATTGCAACGCCGGCCCAAAGATCATCGCCCTTAATCTGCCCAGAGATCCCGAACTCCGGCAACAGGAAGGAAGCCGCAGCATGCAGATCAGGAATGTGATGGAAGCCAAATTCGAAGAGATCCTTTTGCCCATCTCTGAGTTGCTCATGCACCAGGATCAGCAGCAGCACATCAGTTTCGATGGCTTTTTCAACAACACCGTGTTCCATGAGATCTCCATGGGCATGGGCATTTCGCGTACCGTCGACGACGACCGCCCCGTCAGGGACGCCTTGCGCGAATACCACAACACCATCAATGTAGCCAGGGCCGACCTGATGTCGCTGTATTTGCTTTCGCAGATGCATGAACAGGGTGAGATTTCGGAGGAGGAACTCCATCAGGCCTATATAACCGGTTTTGCCAGCATCATGCGTTCGTCCAGGTTCGGTGCCGCAGGCGCGCACGGCATTGCCGCCATGATGCGCTTCAATCATTTTGCCCGCGAAGAGGCCTTTGCCCGCGACGCCGAAACCAATACCTACAGGGTGGACCTTGAAAAGATGAAAGCGGCCGTTGAGAAAGGATTGGCCGAACTGCTGACCATACAGGGCGACGGCGATTACCGGAAGGCGGCCGAACTGGTCAACCGCGACGGGGCCATGTCCGAAACCCTCCAGGAAGACCTTGACAGGGTGCAACGCGAAAACATCCCAGTCGACCTGGTATTCGACCAGGGCCTTGAACAAATGGGCCTCGAATAGGGGCACATACCAGCCAAGTGCCGTCACGGAAAGAAAAAATACCGGAATGCATTCCTTTTATAAAAAACCTGTAAATTTGCCTTAAGCGGAAATAGCTCATCCGGTAGAGCGTCAGCTTCCCAAGCTGAAGGTGGCGGGTTCGAGTCCCGTTTTCCGCTCAACGG
>PWJC01000147.1 GCA_003560165.1 Bacteroidales bacterium | reverse complement strand
AAGGCTTTTTGTGTTATGGCCACCCCCCCTGGAGGATCAGCGCAAGCTAATCCTCATCAGCGCAGCCCGCGCTGACATGAATGCCTTGCATGAGTGAGCGCAGCGAACAAAAAAGGCTTTTAAACTTCTCAGAGGTCAAAAAAAAGCACCCACAACTGCGAGTGCTTTGAAGATCATTCCCAGATGAAACAGATGCAACTCGGCTCTTACAGCGTAATTAGGGAAGTATGGTGGTTTCCACACAACAAAATCCGACCGCCAAAGGAGGTGACTGGAAATAGATCAACGTGTCAAACGAGCTTCGGTCGTCCCGCTTACCCGGGATAACCAAATAAATCAATTATCCCGTACGCACCTTATGCTAAAACCGCAAGATCTGTCATAGCCGCCGGGGCCAATACCTCCGCCGTAGCCCATGAGCCGGGCCCAAATGAATGTAGATGAGGACTCAGTGGAGGACCACCACCGGCTGCCGATGCCGAGGATGCGGAAACTTCCACGGGCATTGCGATAGCCGCCCGGAAGGGCCGAAAAACCAAACTCGTCAGTGCCATAATACGTGTGATGTGGGTTCCATCGTGGATGCTCTGATGTATTGCATGCCCCCATCAATGGTGAATCTACCTGTCGGCATGATTTCAAAGCATTGCCTGCACCATGAACAACATCGGCGTTCGGGTATCCTTTCGAAACCACATAGTCAACCAACTGTGACCATTCGGCATCACTGGGCACATGCAAGCCTGGAGGACAAACACCCTGCACCCCGCTGGGATTTGCACTGCTGGATGAAGCCCCGTCCATAACGGCAGCCCAGTTGTACAACACCCCGTAATGCTGGTAATTGGCCGTGGCTTTGGCAGCGTTTATGTCCATGCCATTGTAATCATATACATAATAGTATGGCGTCGTTGATGACCCTGACCCTGGTCCCGTAACAGCAGGCAAATACCTCAGATTCTCCGCCATCCACACCTGGTCTCCTATTCTGACCCATTGATATGTTTGACCATCACGGGGATCAGTGAATGCCCCGGTTTCTCCGTCCTGTCCTTCTGAAGTGAGTTTCTGGACTGTCACTGCCTCAGTCTTCGATTCAAAAAC
Organism: Bacteroidales bacterium; assembly: GCA_003560165.1. GTDB lineage: Bacteria > Bacteroidota > Bacteroidia > Bacteroidales > UBA7960 > PUPG01. Next base: position 4,068 of record PWJC01000147.1, on the reverse strand, counting down.
ACTGTACATCGATAAAACCAAGGCAAGGCATATGATCTGGAATATTGTTGGTGGATTCATAAAGGCGGTATAAACCTAAAGAAACTATTTCGTCGATAAATATATTGAATTTATTTTATCGGCTAAAAACGATCAACCTTTTGATGAAGGCTATGACGTTCGCATGGCTCAGGTCCATGACGCGAACGTGGATGTCGTAGAATTTCTTTGTTTTCATGGCGTATTCTTTTTCGGAAAGTTCAAAACCCCGGATCAATGAGTTTCTTCTTTGCCGGATGGCTGGATCGTCCGCACCCATTCCCTGCATTATGTGTGTTCGGGGTAAAATGCCCTGTTGTCAGCCGGGCCGGCTTAAGGAGCCACCAGGGATTAAAGATAGAGCAAAATATGCAGCCGGGAAGGCACCAAATGGGATCGGGCCGTCGATTCATTTTTTCGACGAACGGTTGAATGCCGAATTTATGTATTTTCGATCCGAGTTTGTACAAGGCCGGAGGATAATCGCCCTTCCCTTGTCCGCAAAATAAGCATGACATCTGTCATAAATAACCACCATTTAATTATGTTATCCATTTAAATCCGCTTCTCATGATGATGAATAGATTATGTGCCGTATGGATGGCCTTTTTGTGCCTGGCAACCATTAACGTTTTTGCCGGGCCGGGATACCGCGACCATCAGCAGCTCACGCAAAGCATCAGGAGCCTGGCTGAAAAACAGCCTGACCTGGTCTCTGTGCAGTCTCTGGGCGTCACCGCCGGAGGAAAAGATATTTGGCTGATTGCCATTGGCGCCGGCGACATTACCCAAAAACCCGCCATAGCCCTGGTTGGGGGTGTGTCAGGCGACCATCTGCTGGGAACCGAAATTGCCCTGGGTTTTGCGGAATGGCTCACCGAATCTATGGGACAGCAGTCGGTCAGGCATTTGCTTGATTCGCTGACTTTTTTTGTTGTTCCCGATGTAAGCCCGGATGCAAGGGCGCAATTTTTTGCCCCCCTGCGCTATGAGCGATTTGGCAATGCAAACCCCACTGATCTTGACCGGGATGGGCGCATCGGTGAAGACCCTTATGATGACCTGAACGCAGATGGCCTCATTACCCTTATGCGCGTCAAGGATCCAACCGGCAAATGGATCAGGCATCCTGAAGATGAAAGAATCATGATCAAGGCAAACCCTGAACAGGGTGAGCGTGGACAGTTCCATCTTTTCAGCGAGGGGATTGATCGTGACAAGGACGGCCAATTCAATGAGGATGGAGAGGAAGGTGTCTTTTTTAACAAGAACTTCACCTTCGATTATCCTGTTTTTGAACGAGGTGCAGGTGAGCACCCGGTATCCGAAATCGAAACCAGGGCCATTGCCGACTTCTTGTTTGCGGCAAAGAATGTATTTGCTGTGGTTTCATTTGGCCCCGCCAACAACCTGACCCATCCATTGTCCTACAACGAAAGGAATGCCGGTGGAAGGATCATTACCGGATGGCTTGAGCAGGATGTGCGCATGAACCGGATGGTTAGCCATGCCTACAGTCAGCATGTGGATACTGAGGGCGCAGCAGAGGTAGGCGGGAGTCCCGGTGATTTTTTCCAATGGGCTTATTTCCACTATGGCAGGCTCAGTTTTTCCACACCGGGATGGTGGGTGCCTCCTGCAGGTGAAAACGGCAGGGCACACGAAAATCCGGAAGTCAATTTTTTGCGATGGGCTGAAAACGAAGGCATTCAGGATGTATTTGTACCATGGACCAGGGTAGATCATCCGGATTTTCCTGGTCGGGAAGTTGAGGTGGGAGGCATCGCGCCTTTTGTGATGAAAAACCCCCCGGAACCAATGATTTCAGCCATTACTGAACAGCATGTTGCGTTTATGCTGCATCTGGCCAGTTTGCGGCCAAGTATTGATATACTGAACATTAAAACCGAACAGCTGGGGCGCAACCTGTTCAGGATAACGGCCGATATTGCCAACACAGGTGCACTTCCGGCAACTTCCCAGTTGGGGCAAAGAGTCAGGTGGGTGCAAAAACCTGTTGTCCGTCTTGAAATGGATCGCCGTCAGGAAATCATCAGTGGCAAACCCATTGACATTATTCAGGAACTGGAAGGGCATTCAGCTGCCGAGAGAACCTGGCTGGTCAGGGGCAGTGGTACGGTAACCATCAGGGCAGGCAGTGAGTCAGCCGGTTTCAGGCAGGTCGAGATCAAATTATAACGAACCCACAATAGCAAACAATCATGAAAAAGTTGATCCTGTTTATTTCCGTTGTTTTTTCTTTTTTGCTGATCTCAGGCAGCAGTAATCCTCTGCTGGCCCAGTCTGTGGACATGTTGTTCAAGGCGGCCGGGACACCGGTCAACCCGAAGGTACAGGTGAGCTGGAACCGCTACTACACCAACGATGGATTGTATGAGATCTCCCGCAAACTCGCTGAAGCATATCCGAATCTTGTAAAACTGGAGTCCATTGGGACAAGTTTTGAGGGTCGTGATATATGGCTGCTGACGGTAACCAACCACCATAACAAACCCCACCGGCATAAGCCCGGGTTCTGGATTGATGGAAATATTCATGGAAATGAAATACAGGGCAGTGAGATTGCCTTGTATACGGCCTGGTACCTTGTTGAACTTTATGGCGACAATGACTTTATCACCCGGTTGATGGATGAAAAGGTCTTTTATATTGCACCAACCATCAATCCGGATGGCAGAGAACATTATATGACACAGCCAAATACGGTAAATACCCCGCGCAGCGGAACCATTCCGCTTGATGATGATGGGGATGGTGAAATTGCTGAAGACGGTTTTGATGATCTGAATGGAGATGGCCACATCACCCAGATGCGCAGACGCAATCCCATGGGCCAATTTGTGGAGTGCCCCGATGACCCGAGAAGGCTGATCCCTGCCAGACCGGGTGAATTCGGGGAGTTTGACTTATTGGGGTTCGAAGGCATTGACAGGGATGGTGATGGCCGCATCAACGAGGACGGGGTTGGCCGTTATGATCCCAACCGAGACTGGGGCTGGAACTGGCAGCCTGATCACATTCAGCGCGGAGCTTACCATTATCCCTTCGCCCTGCCTGAAAATCGTGCGGTGAGGGATTTTGTCATGGCGCACCCCAATATAGCCGGGGCACAGACCTACCACAATACAGGCGGAATGATATTGCGCGGACCGGGTACCCGTGAAGATGCCGGACTGTATACCCGTGATGACATCAGGGTATATGACGCCATCGGTGAACTGGGTGATTGCTTGCTGCCGGGTTACCGGTATATGATCCTTTATGAAGACCTGTATACAGTTTATGGCGGACAGATTGACTGGTTCCATTTTTCCAGGGGGATATTTACCTACACCAATGAGTTGTTTGCCAATTATATGTATTTCTATGAGCGGTATCAGAACAGGGAAGAGTCACAGAAAGCACCCTATTTCTTTGACAAATACCTGTTGTTTAAGGATGCCTTTGTTCCATGGGAACCTTATGATCATCCGCAATTTGGTCCCATTGAGATAGGGGGCTTCAAGAAAAATTTTGGCAGGGTGCACCCTGGGTTTATGCTTGAAACGGATGCCCACCGCAATATGGCGTTTACCCTGTATCATGCCTACCACACACCCCAGCTGGAGATCACCGAGGTTTCGGTCAATGAGCTGGGCGGAGGTTTGAGGGAAGTTATTGCCGTGGTGGCGAATACCCGCCTGACACCCACGCATGCAGGGATTGATCTGCGCCATAATATTGAGCGCCCCAACTACATCAGCCTGGAAGGTGCTGAAGTGTTGTCAGGCATGCTGGTTCATAACCGGGATTTGAATGTGGTGGAGGAACAGATGGTAAACCCCGCCACACTTGAAGTCCGGAATATTCCAGGTATGAGCTATGTTACCGTGAAATGGATCATTGAAGGAGGCAGACGCCTTACCGTAAACGTGGACAGCGCCAAGGGCGGCAAGCTGAGCCGTCAGTTGCCGTAACTTATGCAGGCCTGGTAGCCGGGTTCAGCATCGACAAGCAGGCGTGGAACTGATTCTGCGCCTGCTTTTTTTT
>PWJC01000121.1 GCA_003560165.1 Bacteroidales bacterium | reverse complement strand
TAGAAGGTAGAAAGTAGAAGGTAGAAAGTAGAAGGTGGAAGGTGGATAGAACGACCTTTCGATTTTTTGACATCTTACCAGATAATGAAATGCATCATTGGAAGAAGCGTATGAAAAAGGGTCTGTTTCTGTATTTTTTTGCCTTGCACTTACTGGTTGGTGCCCACGGAAATGACGAAGGCGGGTTTGCCGTCCGCTTCGGAGGCTTCATTAAAAACGACTTTTTTTATGACACCCGGCAGGTAATCGCCGCCCGTGAGGGTCATTTCCTGCTTTGGCCGGCCAGGCCACTGCACGATCCGGATGGCCGGGACGTAAACGACGTGCCCTCGCTGAACTTTCTGTCGATCCAGACCCGTTTGAACGCTGCCTTTACAGCGCCTGAGGTAAAGGGGGTTCGGATCACCGGAATGGTGGAAGGTGCTTTTTTTGGCCACAGCAACCCCGACATCAACGGCTTCAGGTTGAGGCATGCCTATGTGCGGCTGCAGCGCAATGCCTCCGAGTTCTTATTCGGTCAGTTCTGGAATCCCTTGTTCTTTACCGCGGCCTTTCCCGACGTGGTGTCGTTCAATACCGGCGTCCCCTTTCAACCGTTTTCCAGGAACCCCCAGTTCAGATATACCTATGCCCCCGGCGCCATCAGCTTGGTCGTTGCCGCTGTGGCGCAGCGCGATTTTGCCAATATCGGACCCCAGGGCGGCAGCTCTGTCTATTTGCGAAACGCCGCGGCGCCCGATCTGCACCTGCAGGTCCACTACGCTCTGTCTGAACCCGGGAACCCTGCAACACTGAGTACCGGAGCCGGCATTGGCCGGAAAAAGATCGTACCGGAGCTCGTGACACCCCAGGGCTATCAGACAGATGCCGGCGTCACGGGAATCAGCTTCAGCGGCTATGCCAGGCTCAACCTGCCTTCCTTGACCATCAAGACCCAGTACATGCTGGGGCAGAATGCCAACGATTTGATGATGATCGGAGGCTATGGGGTAAGCCGGGTAAGGGATCAATCCAGGGGGATCGTGGAATACGCCCCCACGAAAACGCGGCAGATCTGGATTGAGGCACACACCAACGGAGAAGTGGTTCAAACGGGTGTGTTTATCGGGATGTCGGAGAATCTTGGGGCTGTCACCGATCTGCTGCCAGGCACTTCAGTGACCGGCCTGGGTACAGACATCAAAACCCTGTTCAGGGTATCGCCCCGCATCCTCTACAATCTTGGCAGGGCGCGCTTCGCCCTTGAGGGCGAATATACCCGTTCGGGTTTCGGCACGGTCGATACGGCCCAAAACAGCAGGGGCATACCTGTCGACCCCCAGGATGTAGCCAACCTTAGAATCCTGTTTGCTGTGTATTTGTTCCTATGATATGATCCTGGGATTTATCTCCGACATACACGAAGACATCGTCTCCCTGAAAAGGGCCCTGACCATTCTGGACAGGGAGCAGTGCGACCGCATCGTCTGCCTTGGCGACATCACCGGCTTCAGTCCGCTGTATTATCCCTATGCACTCACCCGCGACGCGAATGCCTGCATTGAGCTGGTCAGGCAAAACTGCTCCGTTGTGGTTACCGGCAACCACGACCTGTTCTCTGCCGGTCTGGTACCCCGCAACAATGCCGGGATCCAATACCCGGACAATTGGTTCGCCATTGATCTGGCCGACAGGATGAATTTGACAAACGGACAGATATGGCTTTACGAAAGCGAGGTGCCCCCTACGCTGACACGCGAAAACCAGGACTATTTAAGGTCATTACCTGAAGCGGCGGCAATCACTGTAGATGGAATCCGCATACTGCTTTCTCATTTCCTATATCCCGATGTGACCGGATCACTCAGAAAAAGGTTGGACGATGTTTGCGATTACAGAGAGCACTTCTGGTACATGAGGAAAAATAGTTATAACTTGTCGTTCGCAGGGCATATGCACAAGGAAGGGTTTGAGTTGGTCAACGGCTTCGGTCACCGTGAGCATGGTTTCCGGAAAAAGAAAATCCCCGCTGCAGCCTCCCTCATCGGATTGCCTGCGGTTGCCGGTGGAAGAACTAAAAACGGCACTGCCGTATTTAATACAGATAATTTTGAATTCAAGGCCATCAGAATTTAAATGTCCCCTTATCCCGTGAAAGGCTTTTTTATTACGCGGATCATTATCCCGGCCATTCTGGTCATTTTGCTGTATGCCGTTTCTTTTTCGCTGATCTTTCTCCCGATGGTGGAGCAGGGTTTTATGGAGCGGAAAAAAGAAATGATCATGGAGCTGACAAACTCGACCTGGAGCGTGGTGGATGAGTTTCACAGGGAAGCCCGGCGGGGAGCACTCACCCAAGAGGAGGCAATGCAGAGGGCCATCAATAAAGTAGAGGCCATACGTTACGGGGATGAGGGCAAGGATTATTTCTGGATCACCGATACGGTGCCGGTCATGGTCATGCATCCGTACCGCCCTGACCTGAACAGCCTCGATGTATCCAATTATACCGACCCCCAGGGCACCCGGCTGTTTGTTGAAGCGGTCCGTGCGGTGCAAGACGGGGGAGACGGGTACATCGACTACTGGTGGCAGTGGAAAGACGACAGTACCCGCATTGTGCCAAAACTCTCGTATGTGAAGGAGTTCAAACCCTGGAGCTGGATCATTGGCACAGGCATTTACCTGGAGGACGTCAAGGAAGAGATCAGGGTGATCAGGGGCAGGCTCATCCGCATTACCCTGTTGTTCCTTATCCTGGTAAGCATCATTGTGTTGTACATCATGCGGCAAAGCCTGAAGATAGAACACCGGCGCAGGGATGTGGAAGAGAAGCTGAAACAATCGCATCAGAAATACAAAAAGCTGGTGGATGCTTCGACCGAGTCAACGATGATGTGGCTGAATGACCGACTAACCTATTTTAACCAGCCCCTGCTCGAATTGACCGGCTATTCCCGGATGGAGATGCTGGACAAATCCTTGGACGAACTGGTTGAGATACCCGGGGAATCGTTGGAAGAGATCATGAAAAACCTGGAACAAACCCGGAATTTTGAAGCCTTGCTGCTGGCCAGGTCCGGACAAAAGATCGATATTGTGTTGACCGCATCGCCCATTGTCATTGACAGGCAGCACGGATTTATTTTTATCATCAAGGAGGTGTCGCGGCATCTGATCCGCGACAAGTCAGCAGAAATGCTGCAGGAAGAGCTTAGGACCTCCCTGCTCATGATGAACACTCCTTTGAAGTCTTATGTGCGCCGTGCCGAACCAGTGGACCTGGATCAGAGCCTGCAACAGGTTGCCCGTTTGATGCTGGCCAAACAAACCGATCTGCTTCTTGTCACCAAAGGCCAGAATGATCTGTTGGGCGTTCTGCATAAGGACCGCTTTGCCCTGCAAGCCATGACGGGGCAGTCAGACCCCGATGCCAGGGCGTTTCATTTCATGAGATCACCTGTTGTTTTTATGGACGACAACCGCCTGCTTTTTGAAGCCTTGTTTCTGATGGAGCAGCAAGCCATCGACTACCTGGTGGTCAGAGACAGCAAAAAACAGGTCAGCGGGTATGTTTCTAAGCAAGACCTGCTCGAGGCCCAGCAAAATGCTTCCCTGCTCCTGGTGAAGAAAATTGAAAAAGCACAGAGGCTTTCCCAGCTCCAGTCTTTGTATGACAAGCTGCCCGGCATATTGCACATATTGCTCAGCACAGACTCCAATTGCCGAAACATCGCACAGATCTCCACCGCCATTTCCGATGCCATTCAGAAACGGGTGGTGGAACTATGCATCGACATGCTCGGTGAACCACCCGGCCCCTTCGCCTTTGTGGCCCTGGGGAGTGACGGAAGGGAAGAGCAGACCCTCAGAACCGATCAGGACAACGCCATAGTTTATGGGGACGGCATAACTGATGAAGGAAGGAAGTACTTCCTTGAGCTGGCCGGCAGGATCAATCGCTGGCTGCACGACATAGGCTATGAGTTCTGCAAAGGAAAGATCATGGCCCAAAATCCGGATTGGTGCCAGCCCCTCAACAGCTGGAAGGAGTACTTCCGTGAGTGGGTGGCCAACAGCGATCCGGAAAGCATTCTCGACACCTCGATTTTCTTTGACCTTCGTCACGTATACGGCGATCGCTCCATGGTGGATGAACTCAGGAAAGACATGTTCCGGCATACCGAATCGAACAATGTGTTCTTCTCCAATCTGGCCTTATCGGTGCATCGCACCAAAACAGTCGCCTATTCTGAAAAGCAGGACGGCATTGACCTGAAAAGGGCCATGATCCCGGTTGTCGGCTTTGCCCGTTTATACTCACTGAAAAACAACATCAATGAGACCAACACCGTATACCGCCTCAGGCAGCTCATGAATACCGGCAATATTCAAAAAGACTTCATCCACCAGGCAATCAAAGCCTATGAATTCCTGATGTTTCTGAGATACAGGCACCAAACCTCCAGCATTTTGCAAAACAAAAACCCCGACAACATCATCAGGACCGACAGCCTCACCAATATTGAGAAAGCCGCCCTGAAGACCGCCCTGTCGGACGTATCGGAGTTGTCCGCACAACTGAAGCTTGATTACGATTCACTGTAAATGCAGGGCGATGTGCGTTTTGATGCACAAAGCAGGTAGCCGGCAGTAAGTGTACGTCAGGGAAGACGGAAGCATCCGCTTGCTTTGTCCCCTGCAGGTTCCGGATGACCACAAAAAAGGGCTATACCGTCACAGTATAACCCTTTTATCTTTATATCTGGCTCCCCCCTGTCATGGGATGTTGCAGCATTTACCCACGGCCAGGTTACTTTTTGTGCATCTTCAGAACTTGAGTTACCTGTTCAAGCAAATCCGGGATCTTATTGGTAATCATGTCCCATACAATCGTGTAGTTGACACCCATGTAGTCGTGAATCAACCGATCCCTCATCCCGGCCATCTCTTTCCACCCGATCGTTTCGTGCTGTGCCTTAAAATCGGCAGGAATGTTCTTGGTTGCTTCGCCAATAATCTCCAGGCTGCGCACAACGAAACGCTTAAGGGTTTCATCATCCAGAAATTCGGACTTCGAAAGGTCTGATCCGACCCTGGATCGAATAAACTAACATTTTGGACTTCCCCCATTAATTAGGACGCTAAGATAAGCTACGCTGCATTTTTAAAATTACTATTAATTATTGCAAACTCATCGATTGTTTTATATCCCAAAGCTGAGTGCCTCCTTTTTCG
>PWJC01000015.1 GCA_003560165.1 Bacteroidales bacterium | reverse complement strand
TTCAACTTTTCAACTTTTCAACTCTTAAACTATTAAGCTCTTCAACTTTTCAACCTTCTTCTTCCTACCTACTACCTACTACCTACTACTTACTATCTTCTACCTTCTACCTTCCACCTTAATCAATGGACTGTCCGATGGAGAAGTGGAACTGCCCGCCGCCGTCGCCCGGGCGGCCGGGGATCTCGTCGAAGCCGTAGCCGTAGTCGATGCCCAGCAGCCCGAACATGGGCAAAAACACCCTGAGACCGACACCGGCCGAGCGCTTGACGTCGAAGGGGCTGAAAGATCGGATCTCCGACCAGGCATTCCCTCCTTCTACAAAGGCCAGAGCATAAATGGTGGCCATGGGGTTCAGCGAAAGGGGATACCTTACCTCTACGGTGTATTTGTTGTAGGTGTTGGCGCCGATAAACTCACCCCTGGCATCGGTGGGGGTAAGGGAGTAATTGGTATAGCCCCTCAGTGAAATGACTTCCCGGCCATCGATCTCCCATCCCGATAGCCCGTCGCCCCCCAGGTAAAACCTTTCGAAGGGGGGGTAGCCGATGTCGGAATTGTAGAAGCTCAGAAAGCCGAAACGCATCCTGGCCGACAACACCAGATCGCCCGCGATGGGGGCGAACCAGTTGCCCGTAAACTTCCATTTGTGGTACTCCAGCCATTTGTATTTTTCGCGGGGCTCCCTGCCTGCCATGTCTTTGCCCGATATCAGCGAATAGGGCGGGGTTAGCTGCAGCGACAGCGACACCTCCGATCCCGATCGGGGGTAGAGGGGGGCATCGGTTGAGTTGCGCCCGAAAACCACATTATAACTCAGGTTGTTGGAGCGTCCGTCGTCGAAAATGAAGCGGATGGGGCTGTTCAGGATGTCGTAATGCTGGTAGCTGATAAACTGCTGCAAAAAGAAATAGTCGTCCGGAACGGTAAGCCGCCGGGCAAGGCCCACCGACGAGCCAATGATCGAATAATAGCCGTAGTCCGGATGGCTTCTGGCCAGGTTACGGCGGTGGGTGGTTTGGTAGAACGAAACACTGAGTGCGTTGGGTCGCCTGCCGCCCAGCCAGGGCTCGGTAAAGGAAGCGCTGTAAGAGATATAGCCTCTCCCGTAGGTCTGGGCCCTTAGCGAAAGCCGTTGCCCGTCGCCTGTGGGCAGGGGGCGCCATGCCTCCCTGTTGAAGAGGTTGCGGGTAGAGAAGTTGTTGAAGGATATCCCCACGGTGCCGATGATGCGGTTGGCGCCCCAGCCGCCCGACAACTCCACCTGGTCCGACGAGGTTTCTTCCACCACGTATTCGATATCGACGGTATTATCGGCCGGGTTAGGAACGGGGATGACGTCGATCTTTTCCTGGTCGAAATAGCCAAGCTGTATGATTTGGCGCTGGCTTCGGATGATGGCCGAACGGTTGAAAAGCTGTCCGGGCCGGGTGCGGATCTCACGGAGTATCACATGGTCGTTGGTGCGGGTATTCCCGCTCACGCTCACCCGGTTGATGCGGGCTTGTTCCCCTTCGTGGATACGGATCTCAATGTCGATGGAGTCGTTCACCACGGCCACTTCGACCGGATCGATCTGGAAAAAGAGGTATCCCACATCCAGGTAGGCTGAACTCACATCGCCCTGTTCCATGTTCATGAAAAGGTTGCGGTCGAGTTTGGTCTGGTTGTATACATCGCCGGAGCGGATGTCGAGTACCTGGCTCAGGAATTCGTCGGGGTACACCGTATTCCCGATCCATTCGATGTTGCGGAAGTAATAGGTAGGGCCTTCGTAGATCTCCATGTCGATCTCGATGCGGTTATCGTCAACAAAGTACACCGAATCTCTCACAATAGCTGCATCCCGCTTCCCCAGCTCATTATAACGGCTGATGACGCGTTGCTTGTCTTCCCTGAATTCGTCTTCCACCAGCTTGGATGAGGTAAAAATAAACCTCAGGCTTCGCTCCCTGGTGTTCTTCATGATGCGCTTGATCTGCCGGTCGGTCAGGAGTTCGTTCCCGTAAATATTCACTTCGCGGATGCGGGTGCGGTCGCCCCTGTCGATGTCAAACTCCAGGATCATGTGGTTGACCCTGACGGTGTCATCGATCTGCCGGATCTCAATGCTGGGGGTCAGGTAGCCCTTTTCCATGTAATAATCAGTGATAGCGCTCTCTGCCCTGAACAACAGGTTTTCTGTGAGCACATCGCCCCTGATCAGGTTGAGCCTGTCCCTCATGTTGTCGGCATCAGAGCGCCTGACCCCGATGAATTCGTACCGCGACAGCCTGGGCCTTTCTCTGAGTTCGATCTCGAGAAAGATCACATCGTTCTGAACGCCCGTTATGCCAATGTTCACGTCATTGAACAGGTCCTGCCTCCAGAGGTTCTGGATGGCATTGGCAAAGGCATCGCCGGGCACCATAATCCGCTGCCCCACCACCAACTGGCTGACCATGATCACCACGTGGTCGTCAATGTATTGGGTACCGCTTACCGAAATTCCGCCAATTTCGTACTCCGTTGGGTTGCGGGGATCGATCGGGATCTGTTCGCTCAGGGCCTGAGGCTGGGGAATTCCCTGAACAGGAATCAGGCAGATCGCTACAAAAAGGACGAAAAGGGATTTATGAATTTTCATGAAGGGGTTTTCCATAAATGGTCAGAGTACTACTTGGTTTTTTACTTTTCCGAACCTCCGTTCCCTGCGTTGGTAGTCGATGATGGCCTGGTAAAGATGTTTCCTGCGAAAATCGGGCCAGAATACAGGGGTAAAATACAGCTCGGTGTAAGCCAGCTGCCACAGCAGGAAGTTGCTTAGCCTCAGCTCGCCGCTGGTGCGTATGAGCAGGTCGGGGTCGGGCATGTCGCGGGTCAGCAATTCGCCGGCAAGCAACTCCTGGTCGACCTGGCCGGGGGTGATCTCCCCGGAGGCCACTTTTTTGGCAATGTTTTTGGCTGCGTTCACGATCTCCCACCTGGCGCTGTAGCTGAGGGCCACCGTTACGGTAAGCCTGTTGTTGGCGGCAGTGAGCGAAATGGCTTCTGCCAGCTGACTGCGGCAGTGTTCGGGCAAGGAATCGAGGTCGCCGATGGCCTGCAGCCTCACCCCGTTTTCGTTGAGCTCGGGGGATTCGTTCCGTATGGCATCCACCAGGAGGTCCATCAGGGTAGACACCTCATGCTGGGGACGGCACCAGTTCTCGGTCGAGAAGGCAAAAAAGGTCAGGTAACGAATCCCGGTGTCGGCGGCGGCCTTCACGGTATCCCGCACAGCCTCCACACCATTCTCATGCCCAAAGACGCGCTCCTTCCCCCTCTGCCTGGCCCACCTGCCGTTGCCGTCCATGATCAGGGCAATGTGACGGGGAAGTTTATCTTTGTCAATCCGGTCTTTCAGATCCATTATCTGTCAATAAATTATACCTCCTGAAAAGTGGCACAAATTTCCTAAAATGTTACGACAAATAAAAGGAAATGCCCAAAGTTTAAGAATTTTTACGGCTAGTATGGGTTATAGGGGCAGTGGTGGCGGCTGTTGTCCCTGAACTTAAAAGTGAGTACCAGCCCGGCAAAGGAATACCAATCGTTGTTTTTTGGATTGCCCTGCAGATGGACCTTGTCGAGGTAGTCGGTAGCCGTGTGCCGCATACCCCATTCCGTTCCGGCGGTAAGGTAGCGTGAGATGTTGAATTTGACCCCGAGGCCAAAGAGCCACAGGTGGGTAAACTGATCAGTGGCTTCGATCTCTGTGGAGTTGCCCTGCACAGAACGGGGATCGTAATACACAGCCCCTGCGCCGCCAAAGATATAGGGGGTGAAGGGGGTGTCTATGTAGCCGGGATCAAAGGGCAGAAAGTTGATCTCCCCCTGCAGGGAGGCTTCAAAAACACGCGTCCTGAACTCGTATACCGGGCTTTCGGGATCGGGATCGATGTTGAAGGGGCTGTCGCTATCGCTGCCCCCGATCCGGCCGTAATTGAGGTTTGCCCTTGCCGACAGGTGCTGGTTGTGGTTGTAGCGCATCAGGGCGCCCATGGCCATGTCGGGATTGTGGAATTGCCGGCTGGGATTCAGATCGCCCATGTAATAGGCGCTTCCTGCAAATACGCCCACTTCGTAGATCTGGGCACTGGCCCCGGTAAGGCCCAGCAGAAGGCCCAGCAGCAGCATGATTGACTTGATCGGGTTCATGTCGGCAGATGTTTATCAGATAACGGCAGGGGCAATGCTTTAGTATGTTTAATTCCTTTTGTCGAGGCCCCAGGCCCGTTTGTTGCGGATGTTTTTGTAAAAGTCCTTTTGCCCGATGCAGATCAGGTTCAGGGAAAATGTGGCCTTTTTGATGATGAGTTCAACCGTGGTGCTCAAGGGCCTGGAGCGGGAGTCGAGCATCACCAGGAAATCCTGTGCCCTTCCCGAAATACGGAGCTTGACGGTGCTGGTATCGGGCACCACAATGGGGCGTACGGTCAGATTATGGGTGGCAATAGGGGTGATTACCAGGGTCCGGCTCTGGGGGGAGATGATGGGCCCGCCGCAGCTGAGCGAATAGCCGGTAGAGCCCGTAGGGGTTGCCACAATGAGGCCATCGGCCCAGTAAGTGTTCAAAAAGAGGTCGTCTACATAGGCACTGATGGAGATCATGGTCGAATTGTCACGTTTGAGTACGGTGAGTTCATTCAGTGCATAATTGATCGGGGTGAACAGATCGGTGGGGGCTGCCAGTTCCAGCATGCTCCGGCGGTCGAGGGTGTAGTTTCCCGCCACCAGGGCATTGGCCGCCAGGCTAATCTCTTCGGTCGAAATGGCCGACAGAAACCCCAGCCTTCCGGTGTTGATCCCCAGCACGGGAATGCCGGTGTCCTGCACCAGGGTGATGGTGTCGAGCAGGGTGCCATCGCCTCCGATGCTGATCAGGCAAAAGGTGTCGGGATCGGGACGGGAACTGGCCGGGAGTACGCTGACCGGCTTGTTGAAATCCACACGACCCCGGATGTGCTCGTAAAGCTGTTCGTACACCAGGAAAGCCGTTGCCTTTTTTTCCAGGATGCGCAACAGCAGTTTGAAGTTTTCAAAAAACGCGGGATCGAAGGCCCTTCCGAAAAATGCGATGTTCATGTATGTTTGTTTTTTTAATTCCGGTATGTGAAAAAGTAAAAAAGTCTGAAATGTCGAAAAGTCGAAAAGTCATTTCGCGACTTCTCGCAGGCAGTGCGACAGTTTAAACCCGGGAAACCCCAAACAG
>PWJC01000136.1 GCA_003560165.1 Bacteroidales bacterium | reverse complement strand
TGTTTTGTTTGATTTTCTCATAATAAACATATTTTAATGAAACATTTTTTTTGTTTTTGCTGTGCCCTCGTATATCGAAAGGGCCTCAAGCGTTACATGGAGCATGATGTTCATGTTGCATAGGCTTATTGTTTGGTTTTTAATAAATTTTTCCCGGGTATGAACAGCGGCGGGCTCCGATGGCCCCTTAACGGTTGGGGGCGGGCCTTGCCGGCCTGTACTGCGGGCGCGGGAAATACGGCCCGGTACAGGATGTGGGTTTTCGAGCGATTTCAGCTACTGGGGCTGATCAGGTCTGGCGCTGTTGCAGGCCTTGGGTAACACCCCGGTGGGGTTATTTCCGGGGGTGTTTGGCAGATTGCCGGTTAAGGAAGTGTTTGGTGCCCGGAGCGCCTCCATAAGGGGAGGGGATGGTGCGCTGTGTGCGCCGGGCGTTCACTTCATGCATCCGGTTAATGAAAACAGGAAGCGGATAACGGTCTTTTTTCCCTCATAGGCTTTCGGTTTATGGTCTTATTTTTGCGTTTGGTTTTGGGATAATCAAGTTAAATGTTTGAGATGTTAAATTTGTCTGATTTATGTCCTGATTTGTCAGGATTTGTCAGGTTTTGTCAGGATTTTCCAGACATTGTCCGGAAAAGCTGACAACTGGCCGTGAATAAGCAGTGGACGGGAATTCAGACAGGGGTTCCATCTTATCCGAACCCGGTACGTCAAAAGGGAAGGTGCAGGCAGTGATTAAAGAGGCAGGGGGGGCTTAACGGCTGCTGCCGCCCGGTTCCCCGTGGCTGGAGAACTCCAGGTAGTACATCCTGTTGCTGATCCTGATCTCCGGATGCTCGGTAACGCGGATGTGGAACCGGCTTCGCCGGCCTTCGGGGTCGCCGGCATCGGTCGGCGCGCTCCACTGCGAGCCCTGGGTCCAGGAGATCTCGTGGGTGCACACTTCGCCGTAAACGATCCGGGTTTGTTTGCCTTCGAAGGAAAACAGGGGATGATGGTGGTCGGAAAGGGGTGGAAAACTCAGCGGACCGGTTTTCCCATGGTTCAGGCTGTCCATCAGGCTTGCCCGGGCGTTGATCAGCAGGCAGGGGTTTGGCGGGGCTTTCCGGTTGCCCGCATGCGACACAAGGTATTCTTCCGCGAAAGCTTCGAGCAAGGCTTCGCCCACATCCCCTTCCAACCGCACTTCGATCCGGGAAATCCCCTGCTGTGTTTCGGTCAGCAGCACCGCTGCAATGCGGACATCAATGAATATGTCTTCGTCCCCGCCAAAAAACACCCGGTACAGCCGCTCCCCGCCTGTTTGCCCGGCAGGTACGATGTGGTGATGGACATAGGCGTCTACGGGCGTATGGAAGCGGAAGTCGCGGAAGCCCCCGAAATCGTCGGGAGCGATCCGCTCCTGTGCCGGCAGCAAAGACGACAGCCCCATGACGAGGCATGCCGGCAGGACATAATACAGCAGGCGCCTGGGCATAAAACCGTTCTTTTGTTGATTTGCCGGCACCGGTCCGGCAATGCCATGAAAATAAGAAAAAAATGATGAACGAGCAAGGAGAAGGGGAGAAGACGGAAGACGGAGGACGGAAGACAGTAGGTGGTAGGTAGGAAGAAGAAAGTTGAAGAGTTGAAAAGTTGAAAAGTTGAAAAGTTTAAGTATTTTATATTCAATGCTTAAACTCTTAAACTCTTGAACCTGTCTGGGTTTTCCAGGGTGCTGACTGCCGCACTGCCTGCAAGAATGCGCGAAACGGCGTTTCGCGCATTTTGCCCTTCGCGTTGCTGCAGATCTTAGCGCGAATCCCTTCGTTTGCTCCTGAGCCGCTCCAGCAGGCGGCGGTTTCTTTCAGCCATCTCCTCAGTCCGACCCGGGTCGAGGTTGAAGTTTACTGTAAGCCAGGAGCCTTCGCGGGTGTTTTCGGGAAGCTGGTCGATGGGTACATGGATCTGTGCACCCTGGTCTTCGAACAGGATGGTGGCCATGTTTTCGGTAATCCGGTCGACAACTGCATTCATAAGGGGTGCCTATTTTTCGGTGGTGATACTGTATTGGGTTCCGTCGGTTTCGATAAGGATGTGGCCGTGGGTATCGGTTCGGTAAATATCGGTGCCCACGGCATTGAGCGCCTGCATGGCCTGCGAGTGCGGATGACCGTATGGGTTGTCGCGCCCGCACATGATGATGCTGACTTCGGGCTGCACCGCCTCGAGGAAGGGCATGGTCGAACTCGTCCGGCTGCCGTGATGGCCTACTTTCAGTATGTGGCTGCGTAGCAGTTCCGGGGCGGACAGCATGGATTGTTCGCTCTCGCGCTCGGCATCGCCGGTGAGCAATACCTTGATATCGCCCAGATGCACCCGGACCACAATGGAGGCATTGTTCAGATGACCGGAAGCTGGGTTTATGGGGTGGATGATCTCAAAATAGGCATGTTCCGACAGTTGGCGCTCCATGCCCTTTCTGCCCACGGTAAAGGGGATGTCGTGGATGTCGATGGCCGTCAGGTAATTATTGAAGGTGGCCGTGGTATGGGTCACGCCCGGATCGATCACCTCGCCCACTTCAAAACGCTGAAAAACGGCAATCAGCCCCCCGATATGATCGGCATGGGGGTGAGTCCCGATCACGATGTCCACTTTGGAGATGCCCAGATCGGTCAGGTATTGATCCACACCACTGCCTTGCCAGCCCCCGTCTACCAGCAGGGTTTTGCCGGGGGTGGTCACCAGAATGGCATCTCCCTGTCCTACATCGATAAAATGAACCTGGTAGAGGTCATTGTCGTCCGATGGGATGATGAATATATTCTCGTCCGAAGAACAGGAGAAAAGCAGCGCAATGCTGAATACGAAAAGGGGAAGGAATAATTTGAAAAAAGCCGGAGTTGGTTTGGAATAGCGCACCTGGGATCCTTTACTTATAAACATGTTAACATACATTAATCTATGCAAATATACGGATTTTATGCTAACGGCCTGCTATAACGACTTTCTTTGGAGAATACCTGCCTTCACCCTTCACAACGAGCAGATAGATGCCCGGGGGTACTTCGCTTACCCGGATCCCGTAACCGGTCTCTTCAGGATATTCTATGAGATGATCCACGATGAGTTGTCCCTGCATATTGAACAGGGAGAACCCGGCGAACTCGTTCTCTGCCCGGTCAAGTTCCACTTTGATGAATTCAGTAGCCGGATTTGGATAAACAGAAAAACCGGCTGGATGCCTCTTGTCCCGGCCAGATTCGGTGTGATATGGGTCGGAGGATCCCACCCAGATATCGAGTGCCAGGCTTGAAGTCCAGTTGTGGTTAGGCCCGTTCACCATCCACGAATAACTGCCGATCATCGCTCCGTACATCGGATCCATATACATGATGGTCTGGCCGGAAATACCGTGTCCTACCACAAAGTGCCCGCCCCCTGTTTTCCAGCCCCAGCGAATAACAAAGGGACGGTCGGCCCTGATCTCATCCTCAATCGAATGCAGGGGCAGGGCAGGCATTGAAAATACAGTATTCAGTTGTCCGAAATGCAGAAGTATATCCTCTATGCTGCCTGCTAATCCCTGGATGTAATTCCAGTGGTTGCAGCCTCCATGGCAGCAATGAACGGATCCGTAGTTATGCCAGGTGGCCACGCTGCGGGTGTATTCGGCAATGTTGCACTGACTGTGATGATGGCCTTTATATCTGAGGATGCTTTCGGAAACCGCAGCCCAGCACCATTGGGATCTTTCCTGGTATACTACCGGAACAGGCAGGTTTTGCGCCCTCAATCCTGCCGATTGCAGTGAGATTACCAGAATTAAGGAAATAAGGATGCATCCGGTCTTTTTCATAGCTTCACGATTAATCAATTTGGATGTTCTCCCTTAAATAGGGCAATAACTCAGAGAGCGAACAAGGCCATTGCATTCCCGGCGTAAGAAATAAGTTTTTGGCCGACAGCAAGGGGTATACCCTGGGATTGTTTGCCGTTTCGTCTTCCCAATGAAGCAGGAAGTCTTGCTGCAGCGGGTAAATTCTCAATATCTTCTGCGGGTGGTTTGCTTTAAGCTGGTTTTTGGCAAATGCATCTAGTTGCCTCGCCAGTTTCGATGCGCCAATGTTCACTGCCTGCCAATGCCCTTCTGTTTCAGCCAGGGTCATGAGCATGACATGTTTGCCTTCATGCTGAACGGTAATGAGCCATTCCCGGGCATCTTCCAGATAGGTTGTATCCGGCAGATGTTTATCCGAAAAAAAATCACGGTGGAGTCTGACTACTGGATAGGCCATTCCGATGCCGGCACGGGAAAATGCCTGCCGGCTCTCAAAGCCAAAATCCCCTTCTTTGCCCGGAGGTATGTGCTCCAAAAAAACGGGCAGATCCCTGACGGCGGCCATCATGATTTTGTCCTGAAGCGGGTTTTGGGAAAAGCAGGCAGGCGCCATCAACATCATCAGCAGGCCTGGCAAAAACAGTTTTAGATGCATTGGTCGGGTATTGTGTCGGATAAATTTGTAGTTGACTGCGGAGGAAACGGTTTTTATACTCAAAGAACATCTTCACGCAACAAAATTTTCCCATCAATAATTAAACCAAACCCTATTTTTGAAGTCTAAAAAGCATAAAACTACCAGACCAATATGAAATGCGCTGCCAGGATCCTGCCATCGTCTTACCGGACTATATGCTTTGTTTTGAACATCAATCTAGTGCTTGTGTTCTTGCTGTTCCAGGCCGGGCCTTTATACGCCCTGGAAGCGAAAAACCCGGCCGAAGAGGCAGATGCGGGCAAGGATGGGGTATTCAGGGGGAGGGTGGTAGCCTCTGTGGGTACTGCCCCTCTTGAGTATGTCAACGTGGTGGTGTACCCGGAGGGGAGTGAACGCATGCTTACAGGTGGCATTACTGATCCCGACGGGCGTTTTCGTATTGAGGGGGTCCCCTTCGGCCGTTACGAACTGCATTTCTCCTTCATCGGTTTCGAAGCGCAGCTGCTCGAAGGCCTTGTCCTGAGCCGGAGTACACCCGAGGTCGACCTGGGGGTTGTCGAGTTGAGGCCCGGACGAGAAATGATGGATGCGGTCACGATAACGGCCGAACGGGAAATGCTGATGTTCAACCTCGATAAGACCGTATTTGCCGTTGACCGCGACATGACCTCCACCGGAGGATCGGCCATCGACATCATGGAATCCATTCCCTCGGTGGCGGTGGACCCCGAAGGCCGTGTCAGTTTGCGCGGCAGCCCCAATGTCACCATACTGGTCGACGGCCGGCCCTCCTTTCTGGAAAGTCTTGACCAGATCCCCGCCACCATGATCGACAGGGTTGAGGTGATCACCAATCCATCGGCCAGGTACGACCCCGACGGAACTTCGGGCATCATCAACATCGTGATGAAGCGTCAGCGGCAGCACGGCACCAATGGAATGCTTAGCCTGAATATGGGTACGGGCGATAAATACAATGGTTCGGTCCATATCAATCACCGCAATGGACGGCTGAATCTTTTCGGGAACTACGACTTCAGGGTACACGGCATGGAAGGGTTCAACCTCAACGACAGGCATCGCATTACCCTGACGGGCGATACCCTGCAACAACTCCATCAGCATGAGCGGTTTTTCCGTACCGGTTATTTCAACAACTTCCGGCTCGGCGCCGATGTCTACATCGATGCCCGCAATACGCTGATGATCAGCGCCGGCTTTAACCTTCGCGATACCCGGCCGCGCAATTATTCGGATGTAAGCCTCTTCCTTCCCGCCGATCAGGAACTGACTACCTCCATGGAGCGGCGCTTCGAGGGCTTCGGCAGGGAATACGTGCTGCACTACACCAGGAATTTCGACCAGGATGGGAGGGAGTTAGTGGCCGATGTTTTTTATGCTGCTTCGAGCGGAGACACCTTCCGCGACATTACGGTAGAGGCAGGCGGCGATCCCCTGTCCAGGGAAATGTATTATGCCGAGGCCTTTGCCCCGGGGCATGTGCTGAGCCTTCAAACCGACTATATCCATCCCCTTGGCGAACGGGTCCGCTTCGAAGCCGGACTGAAAAGCCTGTTCCGCAGTATAGAAGATGATTTCGGCTTTTTCGAGGTGGACAGCGAAAGCGGCGCCCACAACCTCAATACCGATTTCAGCAATACCTTTTTGTATTCCGAATCCATTCATTCGGCATATGGCATCCTGGGTGGCTCCCGGGGGGGGTTCAGGCTACAGGCCGGCCTCAGGGCCGAACTGCATTCGGCCGGGGGGGAGCAGCAGAACGCCGGAGAGCCTTTCGATCGCTCCCTGTTCAAGCTGTTCCCCAGTGCCCATCTGGACTATTCGGTCAACGAACAAAATGCCCTTATCCTGAGCTACAGCAAGCGGGTCAACCGCCCCGGCATTGCACTGCTGAATCCCTTTGTGAATTACAGCGACCCGATGAACATCAGCTTTGGCAACCCTGAGCTCAGCCCTGAATACATACATTCGTACGAACTGGGGTATCGCTACACACAAAACCGGAAAGCCTATGGGGCCACCCTGTTCCACCGCCGCACCGAAGACATCATTTCCAGGGAAATGAGGCTGTTTGCGGGCGATAACCCCCAGACCGTTACCACCTTCGACAACCTTCAATCGGGTATCTCGTACGGGCTCGAAACGGTAGCCAACCTGCCGTTGTTCCCGTGGTGGAGGTTTACCGGCAGCGCCAGCTACTTTTTTGTTCGACTGGAAGATGAACGTTTGCCCGATTGGGACCACAGCGGCGACTCCTGGATGGTGCAGGCAACTTCAAACTGGAACATCTTGAAGCGCTTTGATCTGCAGGCCAGGGTTCATTACCGCAGCGCCGAGGTAACGGCAGGACGCACCACCGGGGGTGGTTGCCAGCAACACGGGGGGCAGGGGATACTCGATGCCATGGGGTATCTCGACCTGGGGATCAGGACTGATGTGCTCAGCGGCAATGGCAGCATTTCATTGCGGCTGAACGATGTGTTCAAGTCGCGGGGTTTTGATATGTATACCTATGGCGAAACCTTCACCTCCGATTTGTCGCGCCGGAGCAATTCCAGGGTGCTGTTCATCGGCTTCACCTACCGCTTCAACGAATTCCGTCAGCGGGCTGAGCCTGAGCGCGAAGGCTCACTGCTCGATGAGTTGGATTGAGAACACCACGGGCTGACTGCGCACTAAGGTGAACCCATTTCATCGGGAATCCCGGCATAGGAGGCTTTTTCAATGGCCCATGGCTCATTTCTGTTCTCCCGTACCCGGTTGAGTTCGCGGGATACACTGTGGGCTCTCAGTTCGTTGCCGTTGTATGGGCGTATCATGGCCTTCAGTTCTTCAACCGGCATTCCGGGGTCTGTCCAAAGCGCTTCCTGTTCCCGTGCGATGATCAGCGGCATGCGTTTTCTGTGGTTGTGTATGGTTTCGAGCAGGGGGTTGGCCGGGGTGGTGATGATGCCGAAACTATGGATGATCTCTCCGCTTTCCGGATCGGCCCAGCTATCGTAAATGCAGCCCAGTGAAAACATCTCCCTGTCTTCTCTGTAGATAAAATAAGGAAATTTTTTACCCCCGGCCCCGTGCCATTCAAAAAAACCGCTGACACCGAGCAGGCAGCGTTTTTTGCGGATGCTCAGTCGGAAAGAGGGCTTGTCGAAGACGGTTTCGCCCACGGCATTCAGCGTCCCCTTCCTGATCTTTAAGGCCGTGTTCCGGTCTTTAGCCCAGTGAGGGATCAGCCCCCATGAGTGCATCCTCATGCCGTCGGGCCTGATTACCGGCAAATAGGGATGGGCAAAACCGCTGACAAAATAATACAGGGGCAACTCTCCGGGCACTTCTCCCCCTGACTGCGGAGTTTGCCATTGCGGGGGCAATACATTGCAGTACCTTCGGGCCAGTCTTTCGGCTTTCCTTTCGAGCGAAGCGATGGAATAACACATACAGTGCTTTTTTGCAAAGGTAAGCGTTATGCCGGTTCCCACCCGCCTTCCCACCGTCCTGTTCGCCTCCCAAAGCTATTGCCTGTGATGTGTAAAAAGCGGACAAATATACATGATTTTTTTGTTCGAAATTACACATAGACGAACGAAAAAAACATGTTAAAGTGAAGCGCTTCCTCCTGTACACCAGTATTTTGTAAATTTTTATACAAAATGCGGGTGTTTTTTTACAGGAGAAATATTAGGGGGAAAACACATATTGCAAAATAAAATATGTATTGTGGGGGTTTTTGTTGTTCTCGCTCTGCCAACCAAGGGGCCGCAGCCTATTCTGCCACCTTTTCGGGAAGCGACCGGAACCCCTTGCCCAATATCTCGGAAGCATCGATCACCGTTACAAAGGCCTCGGGATCTATTTGGTGGATGAAATCCTGCAAAACGGCCACCTCGCGCCGGGTTACGTTTACAAAGATGATCTTTTTCTCGTCCTGTTTATACATACCCTTTCCTTCGATAAAGGTACCGCCCCGGTTGAGGTCGGAAAGGATTTTGGCTGCGATTTCCTGGTATTTGTCGCTGATGATGAAGAGGGTTTTCTCGTAGGAAAAGCCTTCCATTACGATGTCGATGACCTTTCCGGTAATGAAGATAACAATCAGCGAGTATAGCGGGATGGTCCAATCGCCAAAGGCCACCAGACCAACCAGAACTATGAAGGCATCGATCACCATGAGGCTTTGCCCCAAGGGCATTCTGGTGTATCTGCTCATGATCATGGCCACGATGCTGCTTCCGCCCGAAGTGGCCCTTGCCTTGAAGATCAGGCCCAGACCCAGGCCGATCAACACCCCTCCGAAAATGCTGGAAAGCAGGGGGTCGTTCTCCACCAGGGGTTCGGTGCCGTACAGCCAGGCAATGCCGTCAATAAAAACGGAAGCCAGTATGAAACCCACCACCGTTTTGACACCGAAACGGGGCCCCAGCAGGCGGACACCGATGATTGTCAGAGGGATGTTAAAAGCCAGTCCGGTAAGTCCTACGGGCACTCCGATCAGATGGAACAGGACAATGCCTATGCCGTAGACCCCGCCGGGGACAATTTTGTAAGGGCTGATGAACAACACATAACCCAATGCCATGATGAAGGCCCCAAGGGTGATCAGGCTATAGGCGGTAAACCACTTGCGGGATAATTTTTTTTCTTTGCTAACTAAAGTCATTTCCAGAAAATTTAAAGTAACTTCGTCAGGGTTTTAGAGGGGGCAAAGATAATCCGTTTTATCAATGGAAACGCACAATGTAAAAAAGGTTTCACGGGCCCTGATATCGGTGTATAACAAAGAGCCGGTAGGAGAACTTGTGCAAACACTGCATGCGCTTAATGCAGACATATTATCTACCGGCGGCACCCTGGCCTTTATCCGGCAGATGGGCATACCGGCCAGGTCTGTGGAAGAGCTTACGGGTTATCCCGCCATTTTCGGAGGCCGCGTAAAAACGCTTCATCCGGCCATTTTCGGTGGCATATTGTGCCGGCCCTCTCTTGAAAACGACAGGCAGCAGATGAAGGAGCATGGCATTGAGCCTGTCGACATGGTGGTGACAGACCTTTATCCTTTCGGGCAAACCCTCTCTTCGGGGGCCGGCCACCAGGAGATTATGGAAAAGATCGACATTGGAGGCATCTCCCTGATACGGGCTGCAGCAAAAAATTTCTTTGACGTGTTGGTGGTGCCCTCTTTTGACTGGTTTTCGCATGCGGTGGCACTACTCAAAAAGCAGGAGGGGGCTACCACACTGAGCGACCGCCGGCAAATGGCGGCTGCCGCCATGGAGGTTTCCTCTCATTACGACACGGAAATATTTCATTACCTCAACCTTGGGGATATCGATGTGTTCAAGGAGAGTATCCGCGAAGCCCACCCCCTGCGGTATGGTGAAAACCCACACCAGCAGGGATGTTTTTATGGGAAGCCGGAGGACATCTTTGAGCAGCTGGGCGGAAAGCCCCTTTCCTACAATAATTTGCTCGATGTGGATGCTGCCATGGGATTGATGGCCGAATTTTCCGCCCCTTCCTTTGCTATTATCAAACACACCAATCCTTGCGGAGCTGCCAGCAGGGAAACCATCGGCGAAGCCTGGGCCGACGCCCTGTCGGGCGACCCGGCCTCTGCCTTTGGGGGGGTGCTGATCGCCAACCGCGAAGTGGACGAGAAACTGGCAAATGCCATCCACGAACTTTTTTTCGAGGTGTTGATTGCACCGGGTTACGGGGAGGGCAGCCTGGAGGTGCTTACGCAAAAAAAGAACCGGATCATCCTTCGCAACAAATCCTTTATCGTGCCCGATGTGCGCTATCGCTCCATACTTGGCGGTGTGCTATGGCAAACCCAGGACCACAAGAACAGCCTGCCCGAGCAGTGGAAGGTGGTCACCAGGCGGAGGCCCGACCGCGACGAGGAAAAAGATATGATTTTTGCCAATTCGATCGTGAAGCACCTTAAATCGAATGCCATCGCCCTGGTGAAGGACAGCATGCTCATCGGCGCCGGTATGGGGCAGACCTCCAGGATAGATGCGCTGAAGCATGCCATCGGAAAGGCCCGTGTTTACCATCACGACACCAGGGGGGCGGTAATGGCCTCAGATGCCTTTTTCCCCTTCCCCGATTGTGTGGAAATAGCCCACGAAGCCGGCATCGGTGCGGTGATCCAGCCGGGGGGATCGGTCAGGGACCAGGCCTCTGCAGACTATTGCGACAAAGCCGGGATGGCCATGGCCATTACCGGGAACAGGCATTTTAAACATTAAGATCAACCGGTAAAAAATTTTAACTAATGGGTTTGTTCTCTTTTTTGACCAAGGAAATTGCCATTGACCTGGGGACCGCCAATTCCATCATCATCCATAACGACAAGGTGGTGGTGGAGGAACCCTCGATCGTTGCCATCAACCGAACCACCAATGAGATCATTGCCGTTGGCAGGCAGGCGATGATGATGCACGGGAAAACCCACGAGAATATAAAAACGCTGAGGCCTCTTCGCGATGGGGTTATCGCCGACTTTCAGGCTGCAGAGGCCATGATCCGGGCGATGATCAAAATGACGGAAACCAAAAAACCGTTTTTCCCGCCTTCGCTGAAAATGGTCATCTGTATCCCCTCGGGCATTACCGAAGTGGAGGAGAGGGCTGTGCGCGATAGTTGCGAGCAGGCGGGGGCCAAGGAAGTCCGGCTGATCCATGAACCCATGGCAGCAGCCATCGGCATCGGCATCGACGTACTGGAGCCGGTGGGCAATATGGTGATCGACATCGGAGGAGGCACCACCGAGATCGCCGTGATTGCTTTGGGCGGTATCGTTTGCAACAAATCGATCCGGATAGCAGGCGATGATTTTAATGCCGACATCATGGAATATATGCGCAAACAGCACAACATCCTCATCGGTGAGCGCACATCCGAAAAGATCAAGATCGAAGTGGGCAGCGCCCTGGCCGAACTGGACAACCCTCCGCCCGAACTGGCGGTGCACGGCAGAGACATGATGACCGGCATCCCCAAGGAGATCAGCGTCAACTATTCGGAGGTGGCCCATTGCCTCGACAAGTCGATCACCAAGATCGAAGCCGCAGTGATGAATGCACTGGAGATGACCCCACCGGAACTCGCTGCTGATATATACCGCACAGGCATCTACATGGCCGGAGGAGGTTCGCTGCTGCGGGGGCTTGATAAGCGCATTTCTCTGAAAACCAAGCTAACCGTGCATATTGCCGAAGACCCCTTACGGGCGGTTGCCCGCGGAACCGGTATCGCCCTGAAAAACTTTCATAAATTCCCTTTCCTGATCAAATGATTGGAGTGTGACCAAAATCAGTGTCCGGGCCTTCCCGCCCTGGCCGATAACCCATAAACCGGCATGCGCAACCTGTACAGGTTTATACTGAAGTATCAATTTTTCTTTCTTTTTCTCTTTCTGGAAGCTGTGGCCATTATGCTGGTTTTTCAGCACCAGCAATACCAGCGCACCTTCTATTTGCATTCGGCCAACGCCATCTCGGGCAGATTGCTGCACATGAGCAACGGGGTTACCTCTTTTTTATTGCTACGGCAGGCCAACCGGCAGTTGGTCGAAGAGAACACCCTCTTACTCAACCGGCAGATGGAAAATTTCATGATCACCGACCAACAGCAGTTTGTGGCCCGCGACAGCCTTTACCAGGCCAGGTACACCTATCAGCATGCCCGGGTGATCAATAATTCGGTTACCCGCCGCAACAACTACATGACACTGAACAAGGGCAGCCGGCATGGCATTGCCCCCGATATGGGCGTTTTGCTGACCAATGGGGTGGCTGGCATCGTGAAGGATGTGACGAAAAACTTCAGCAGCGTCATGTCGCTGCTGCACTCCGACATGCAGCTGAGCGTAATGCTGAAAAGAAACGGGCATATCGGCAGCCTGCGATGGGAAGGGCGAGATTACCGCCTGGCTTCTGTGGAGTACATTCCGGCCCATGCGAGCCTTCACCTGGGCGATACCATCGTTACCAGCGGATATTCCACCATCTTTCCCCCGGGAATTTTCATCGGAACACTCACCGACTGGGAGGTCAGGCGGGGCGAAACCTTTATCACCGCCACCGTCGAACTGGCCCTGGATTTCAATAAGCTGTCGTATGTTTACCTGGTTAATAACCTGATGAAGGAGGAGCAGGACGGCCTGGAGCTGCCACTGCATTCCAACTGATCATTAATTGCCTTGCCATGCTCAATGTCCGTTGGGGTTATCTGGCCCTCTTTGTGTTTCTGGTGCTGGTACAGGTGCTGGTATTGAATAATATTCACCTGGGCGGTTATATGAATCCCCAGCTGTATGTTTTTCTTGTCCTGCTTCTGCCCCTGAATATTCCCGGATTGTTGCTGTTGTCGGTGGCCTTTGTGCTCGGACTGATTATTGACATGTTTTCCGATTCCCTGGCCATCCATGCAGGGGCCACCGTATTCATGGCCTTTTGCCGGCCAACGGTAATACGGCTGGTTACCGGTCAGTTCGTGGCAGAAGACCCCGAAAGGCCTTCCTTTTCCTCTTTCGGCACCTTTTCCATGATCTTTTATGTGATTGCTCTGGTGTTGGCCCACCATGCCGTATTGTTCTTTCTGGAGGTATTCCGCTTTTCAGAGGTGCCGCATACACTGATCCGCATACTGCTCAATACCGGCTTCACCGCCCTGTTTGTACTTTTGGCTTTTATTTTTTCCGACCGCCCGGCCGGCAAGAAAGCCAGGTAGCATAGACTACGGGGTTTTCCCGAGGTTAAAAAATCTTAAAAGCCCTGCCTCAGCCTGATTTGTTTTTAACTTTGGGCCAGTCAATCAAAACGCTGGCTCCCTGTTATGAACCGATTGTTGTTCCCGCTTTTCGCCCTTTTATTGTTAGCCGCCTGCCAAGCCGGGGTCCGCGACGGAGAGAATGATCATCTCATTTTGAGAGGACAGCTTGAGAATGCAGAGCGCCTGGGGATGCAGTTCCAGGAACTGACAACAAGTGAACTGGTTCATGTTGACAGCATAACTGCCGATGCCCGCGGAACATTTTCCTACAGGAAAAAATTGGATGAGGCCGGATTTTACATTTTGCGTGTGGATCAATCCAATTTTATCACCCTGGTTGCAGAGCCCGGCGATGAGATCCATGTCAGTGGCGATGCCCAGAACCTATCAGCAGATCATCGGATCGAGGGCTCTGAAGACTCTGCCTTGCTTTCGATGTTGAACCGTTCCATCCTGGACGGCTACACCGAGGTGGATTCGCTGGCCCTGGTATTCAGAGAAAGTCAATACACGGCCAATGCCCGGCAGGTTAGATGGGAGGTCAACCAGGCCTATGCAGACATATTTGAAGAAAAGCAGGCTTTTGTCAAGCGGTTTATCCGCGACAACCCCCACTCATTGGCATCCATCATTGCTCTGTACCAATACTTTGGCAACCGGCTTCTGTTAAATGAAAACGAACATTTCGAATATTTCGAAAAGCTGAGTAAGTCGTTGTCGGAAGCCTATCCCGCCAACCGGCATGTGATGGATCTCAAGCGCAGGGTAAGCCAGTATAAGCGGAATATGTCCAGGCGTGAGCTTGCCGAGCAGTCCCTGGCCACCGGTAGGCCGGCCCCCGATATCGTGTTGCCCGACCCCGAAGGCAATATGGTCAGTTTGTCATCTCTGAGGGGAAAATACGTACTGATCGACTTCTGGGCCGCCTGGTGCTCACCCTGCCGGGAAATCAACCTCCAGCTTAAAGGTATTTACGACACTTACCGCCACCAGGGATTTGAGATTTACGGTATTTCGCTCGACCGCACCCGGACGCAGTGGTTGCAGGGCATCATCGAGGACGGGATTACCTGGGTACAGGTCAGCGACCTGCGTTTTTGGAATTCGCCGGTGATCAGCCTCTACAACATAGAGGCCATTCCATACAATGTGTTGATCGACCCCGAGGGCCGCATTCTGAAAAAGAAACTCAGTCCTGAACAACTCGAGGAGGTACTGGCTGGTATTTTCGGATCGCCGATACCCTGAAAGATGCGGGCTTTTTAACGCCTACCACAGCTTTTCCACATCGTATGCATCCTCAATGACCGATTCGTAATGATCGTCGGGCATTTCCCAGCTAATACCCGGGGCTTTTTCGCTGAGTATGGCCAGGCGCCGGTTTTGTGCATCGAATATCATGGTGCCCTTGTAATCGTATGAGGGCGGATAGTAGATGTGCAGGCTGATTGTCGGTTCGATGGGAGAAGGATTTTGTAGCTTGTGAATGGCGTTGTAGGGCTCGTAAATGATCTCGCCCGGCTTGAAGCTCTTGGTGGGATGTAGAAAGATCTTCCTTTTATTGGGAGCATAGCCATAAAGGGTTTCGGCCACGATCCCCTTCAGGGGGATAACATATCCCCAGAAGTTTTTGTGCTCATGGATGGGCAAAAGAAACTGGGGAGGCCAGGTCATGATGTATACCTGGAGTGGCGCATCGGAGATCAATATCCGGTTGTACTTATCCAGGTCAACTCCTTCGAGGCGTTCTTCGTAAGGCAGATCATTCAGGTTCACCGAAGAGATCACTTCCTTTACCGTTGGGGGATCGATCTTTTTACCTTCCAGTGTTTTCAATGCATCGAGTAATTGTTTCATGCAGATGTGTTTAATGGGTTATGGATGTGGGTATATGTGCATTCGCTCTGCCCGGAAAGCCTTATACCGGGAAGCCTAAAGATACGACAATATCACGAATTGGCATACCCCTCGGTGGATTTCGGTTGCGTATTCAGGAAAAATCACTTAGGTTTGTTGCTGGGAATCGGCCCAGCACCAATTGTTTTGCCATCATTCATGGAGTCCGGGAAAAAGGCATATTTTGTTTCTGACAGTCACCTTGGGGTACCCGACCGGGCTGGGAGCCTTTTTCGCGAAAGGGAATTGGTCAGGTGGTTGCGCAGCGTCAGCTCCGATGCCTCCTCCATTTATATCCTGGGCGATGTGTTTGATTTCTGGTTTGAATACAGCACCGTTGTTCCCAAGGGCTTTGTCAGGCTGTTGGGTACACTGGCAGAAATTACCGACAGCGGCATTCCGGTGCATTATTTTACCGGAAATCATGATATGTGGGCCTTCGGTTATTTTGAAGAAGAGCTTGGTCTGATCATGCACCGGCATCCGGAAGAGATCCGTATTGGAGAAAAAACTTTTTTTATGGGTCATGGCGATGGACTGGGGCCCGGCGACAGAGGCTACAAACTGCTGAAATCGGTGTTTGGCTGCCGCACCTGTCAGCGTTTGTTCTCCTATATCCATCCCGGTCTGGGAGTGCGCCTGGCCATGATGCTATCCAAAAGAAGCCGGGCAGCCAATGACAAACACAAGGAGGAGTTCCTGGAAGAGGACAAGGAGTGGTTGCTGGCCTATTGCAAACAAATGCAAAAAAACCGGCCGGTAGATTATTTTGTATTCGGGCACCGCCACCTGCCGCTGGATGTGGAGGTCGCTCCCGGGGTAAGGTATGTCAATACCGGCGACTGGGTAAGGTATTTTTCCTATGCCGTGTTCGACGGAAAGGAATTGAAGTTGAAACGGCACGACCCAGCCCGTGCTTAACCCGGCCGGTGATTTGATTCAAGGCTGGGCAGCTCGATGGAAAACACCGTCCCCTTTCCCGCAGCGGAGAAAAACCTCACCTTTCCCCTGAGGTACTTTTCGGTGAGTACCTTAATGCTGTAAGTTCCCCATCCGCGGCCCATGCCCTTGGTGGAAAATGATTTCTGGAACAGTTTCAGCTGGTCTTCGGCCGGGATCTCCTGCTGGTTTCTCACGGTGAAAACTGCTTTGCCTTCCCCGGGGTGATAGTGGCTCTGCACCTCGGTAATGTCGCCGGAGTTACCGGCTTCCAGGGCATTTTTCAGCATATTGATCAGTACACGGCGCAGCAGGGTACGTTCGGTAACAATTTCACCCTCCGACAAGGTAGTCAGGATCTTCCTGTTGCTGAACCTGTGCATGCCCCGCAGGGAGCGGATCACCTCTTCGGCCAGTTCCCTGAGGCCTGTTTTTTCGTAGTTTGGTTGCAGGGTCTGGGTTTCTGCTCCAACGATCAAACGATAGGATTGCACTTCCTCAGATATACCGGCAGCTACCTCCTGCAGCATCTTTTTGATCTGGTCGTCGGGAAGGTTCTCGTAGGCATCCCCAAGTCCTTGCAAAATGGCCGCATTGTTCATGATGTCGTGCAGGAAGATGTTTTCCAGCATCTCCCGCCGTTTTTTTTCGCTGATGTCTTCAAGTGCGCAAAAGACATATTGTTCCCCGTCGAGGCGAAAAGGTCTGGTCGTTACGCTGAGGGTCAGGGACGCCCCGCTCCTTAACGCGATGTTGCACTCGTCCCTGCCCGTCAGTCCCCGCTCGCTGCGGCTGATGGCCTTGTTGAAGCCGCATACCTTGCAAAAAGGCGACGATCCGCAACCCAGGGCCCCTTTTTCCAGGTTGATGCAGCCCAGGCATTCTCCCGGCCGGCTACCGGCCTCGCTTTCAGGGATGGCTTCAGAAGGTTCGACAGGGTTTCGGTTCATATAAACCACTTGCCTGTTCTCGTTGAGGATCATGAGTACATTGGGGATATCCTGCAGCAATTCAGGAAATACATGACTCTCGAGTATTTTTTGTGACTGGGCGCGTACCTGCTCGCCGTTGCTGCGCTTAGAGGCATTGAACATGGGCGTAGGATGTGTTGTTTCGGGACGAAATTACGAAAAAATGCCTTGCAGGACCCGTGTCGCTGTTTTGAACGGGCGGTATGCCGTTTAATCTCAATTATGTGTATCTTTGAATAACGATCGTCTAATGGCAAACCAGCTTCAGCTTCCCGGATGCCGGATCCCCGTCCGGACCGGGGGCTGATCAAACCCCGCAATATGTTGAATGAACGTGATCATAAACAGTTAAAGGAAAAAGGGATTTCCAGCGAAACCCTGTTGGAGCAGATCGAATGGTTCAAACAGGGTTTCCCCCCCTTGCGGCTTGACCGCCCGGCCACTGCCGGCGACGGCATCCGGCAGTTGGAACCCGGTCAACTGAAAAAGATGGCTTCTTTCTACGACGACCAAAGCAGTCAGCTTCGCGTAGAAAAGTTCGTGCCGGCCAGCGGTGCGGCTTCGCGAATGTTCAAGGAGCTGTTCCAGTGGCGGGAACTGCTGATGGCCGGGGTCGAAACGGAAGCCTTGCTTTCTTCTTCCGGCAGCGCCCGCGAATTTTTCGAACGCCTGCACGAATTTGCTTTCTGGGACGAACTCGTCCTGGCAATGGACAAGGACGATCTGGATGCCAGACATCTTTTGGATAACAGGAACTACCTGCCCCTGCTCGACTATTTGCTGTTTGAATCCGGCCTCGAATACGCCTTTCTGCCAAAGGCCCTGATCGCTTTTCACCGGTACAGCCGGGAGCTTCGTACCGCCATGGAGGAACACCTGGTAGAAGGCGCATATTATGCCTGCGACCAGAAAGGGAATGTGCTCATTCATTTTACCCTCTCGCCCGAGCATATCGGAAGGTTCCGTGCAAGGCTTGAATCGGTGCAGGAACAATATCAAAAACGCTTTATGGTGCAATTCACCATCCGGCATTCGGTCCAGAAACCATCTACCGACACCATTGCCGTGGGACCCGACAACCTCCCTTTCCGTGAGAAGGACGGAAGCCTGCTGTTCCGTCCCGGAGGCCACGGTGCCCTTATCGAGAACCTGAATGAGCTGGAGGGCGACCTGATTTTTATCAAAAACATCGACAACGTGGTCCCCGACCGGCTCAAGGAGCAGACCATACTGTACAAAAAGGTGTTGGGGGGGCTGTTGCTTGGTTTGCAGCAGGAAGTGTACCGGTGGCTGCAACGCCTCGATCAGGGGGCGCTGCCCGTCGAAGACTATGTACGGGCAGTCGATTTCGCCGTTGAAGAGCTGTGCATCGACAGCACGGTGTTCCCCGCCGACCCTCAGCCGGGCAGTCAGGTGTTGAGATCCCGTTTGGACAGGCCGCTGCGGGTTTGCGGCATGGTGAAAAACCAGGGCGAACCCGGAGGAGGTCCCTTCTGGGTGAGGGATCCCGAAACGGGGGCATCCTCGCTGCAGATCGTGGAGCTGTCGCAAATAGACATGGACAATGCCCTGCAATCGGGCCTGGTGGAAAAAGCCACCCACTTTAATCCCGTCGACATCGTTTGTTCCATCAGGAACTACCGGGGCGAGGTTTTCGATCTGAATCAATTCATAGACCCCCAAACCGGCTTCATCAGTCATAAATCGAAAGACGGGCAGGAACTCAAGGCCCTCGAACGTCCGGGTTTATGGAACGGCGCCATGGCCGGCTGGAATACCGTGTTTGTGGAGGTGCCGTTGATCACCTTCAACCCGGTAAAAACAATCAACGACCTTTTGCGCGAGGAACACCGGTGAACACATCCACTCCCCGGTGAACCCTTATTGGGTTTGGGGTTGTGAAGAAGCTTGCCGCATGTGTTGACGGATGAAGTTTTCGATGTGGGAAGCCCCGATCTGTTTGGCCAGGATCCGCTTCCGGGCATCAAGGATAAAGATCGTGGGTATGGCATAGATATCATAGGCATCCCTGAATCCCGAAATGTTCCGGGTGTCGTTCACATGGATCCAGGCGGAAGGATGGTCCTTGATGGCCTCTTTCCATTTGCTGCTGTCGGTTTCGGTATTTACGGCCAATACCTTGACCCCTTTGTCGCTGAGCCGTTGATGCGCTTCCCTGACCAGGGGGGTGGCTTCCCGGCAGTAAAAGCATTCCGAATCCCAGAAATACACGATCAGGTAATCGGCCTCTACCTGATGAAGGCTCACCGGGTCGCCGGCGGTATCGTAGAGGGTGACATCCGGGGCCTCCTTCCCCAGCAAGAGCGTCCTGAGGTTCCCGGCGCGTTGTTCGAGGCGGAGCAGTGTCGCTTCATCCACCCAGGGAGCTTCACCCTTGAGGTAGTATTCATCGACCAGGTGGACAAAAACCCCGTCCATGCCCATTACCTGGGATACTTCGGTATGATTGGTCAAAAACCACAAGGTATATCTGAACACCTCCTCATTGGCCCTGGCCTTTTCCAGCACCCGGTCGGCCTCCGCGATGACGGTGTCGGGGTGCTGCATCAGCACGTTGTTGAAAAATACCCGCAACCTGCTGTGGTATACAGGGGTGCGCAGGAGGCGTTCGTCGGCGAAATCGATGTTGTCAAAATAGTGCCAGGTAAGCAGGCGGTGCATTCGTTCCCTGTCCTGCACACCGTTGAGGGTAAGGGGCATGCCGGGAAGTTCGGGATCGCGCTGTGCGAGAAATACCTTCGATAGCAGGGCATCGGGATCCCTGGCGATCAGGCTGTCCTGAATGCTCCCGACCTTTTTGTCTGCGGTCTCAAGTTTATGCTGCAGTGTGTCCAGCCGGTCAGGCGGAGTATCCGGGTCGTTCATTTCCCGTTGCCAGGTCTGACGCTGCATGCTTTTTTCACGGAGAGTGCCAAGGTAAAAATAAAACGCCTTGTTACCGGGCGAACCTTCAAAGGTGGCCGAGCCAATAACATCATCGGGATCAACCTCCATGCTGAAATGTTGGTGGCTGTCGATGATGAGTTCGAAATTGCGCTGGTCGGGCAATACCAGGATATAGATTCCCGGTGGCTGGGCTTCGGCCCCTTGAAAGACCGCCAGGCCGTTTTGGTCCACCCTGGCGGTATCTTTCAGGTATTGCCGGTTGCCGAAATGATAAGCAAGGTAGCACTCCGTATTGCTCAGCCCCTCAAGCCGGATGCTGATGTGGTGGCCCTGTTTTGCCTGGCCGCACCCCTGCGACAAGATGAAGAACAACAGAAAAATCCACAAAAATCTGCTCATATGTATTTTCTTTAATAGCATCGAAAAGTAGTCAACGTATGAAATGTCGAAATGTCGTTTATCGAATGCCCGCAGGCAGTGTTTCAGTTAAAACCCGGGAAAATCCCAACAGGTTGAAAAGTTGAAAAGTTGAAAAGTTGAAAAGATGAAAAGTTGAAGTATTTGATATTAAACTCTTAAACTCTTAAACTTTCTGCTTTCTATCTTCTACTTTCTATCTTCTTCCTTCCCCTATGCTTAACGTCCAAAGGGCGGCAATGTTTTTCAAATCAGCCATTGGTTTTCTCCTGCGAACAGGTCGGGATCAATATCTTCGCTAAACAGCCTCTGATGCACTGCCCCCAGTGAATTGATCAGTCCGGGGCCCCAGCGGGTGGCAAACAGACCCTTTAGCATGGCGATGGCATGCTGCCGGGCAGCCAGGGTGTTTTGTCCGTACAGCATCACAAAGTCTTTCATGTCCTGGTATACGTCGGCAATAGTTTCCGAGAGGCTGGCCTCCACCGAGTCGTTGTTGTGGTCGTGCACATAGAAAATGTCGGTATCGCCGAACCTGGCCCGCAACATCTTGAAAATCTGTTCCCATTCCTCCTCCGTAACAAAGCGTTCGGCTATGATATCGTCGGGGGGCTCTGCCGAAGGCATCACCGACCCCTTCAGGTAAAGCAAAGGGGCGATCTTTTGAAAATAGCCCAGGATATCCTGGCTGGAATACTTTTCGGCCGATTCAAAAAACAGGCAGTATTCATTGGCTACAGTGAGCATTTCAAGGACGGGGGCAGAAATACTGGAGTCGCCGGTTTCTGGTGTGTGCATCCGCTGATTGAGTTTGGGCTTTCGGTCCGGTTTTCGGAAAAGCACGACAAAGATTGCTTTTTTTGATGGAATTCAAAAGAATTTATGTAATTTTGCCAGGCATTTTTGCCCAGGTGGTGAAATTGGTAGACACGCTACTTTGAGGGGGTAGTGGACGCAAGTCCGTGCAAGTTCGAGTCTTGTCCTGGGCACCAGGCAAAAATGAGTTCTTAAAGGTACTGATCAACCCGCCCGGATGGCGAAATTGGTAGACGCGCTAGTTTCAGGGACTAGTGATGGTAACATCGTGCAGGTTCGAGTCCTGCTCCGGGCACAAAAAAAAAGCCACTGATCGATAGTGGCTTTTTTTATGTCTTGCAATTTCCGAAAAACATCCGGTTTTGCCTGTCAGCATTGTTTTTTTTCATAATATAGCCCCGCAAAAAATTTTAAATCTCAATTCGTAAATCAATGCATCCTACACTCAAATCTGTTTTTGTGCTGGCAGTTGTCTCTTTGGCAGCGTTTGCCGGCCTGAAGGCACAGAATGTGCCGGTTAACACCACCAATTACCGCATGGCCGAACGCTTTTCGCCGACCAAGATCAGCCGCATGGTATTCAGTACCTCGGTAAATCCCAACTGGTTAAAAACGGGCGACAGGTTCTGGTACAGTTACAAAACTTCAGAAGGCACATTCTATTACCTGGTTGACCTGGACAGGCTGTCGAAAGATTTCTTGTTCGATAACCACGAGATGGCAAGGCAGCTGACACTGATCACCAAAGACCCTTACGGCCATCAGAACCTGCCCGATATCAAACCCGAGTTTGTGAAAGGCGATCGTTTTTTCCGGTTTGAAGTGAAGAGCAAACAAATCATGGAGGTTCCCGAAGACGATAAAAAAAGCAAGGAAGATGAGAATGGCGATAAGGAGGAGGACGATGAACTGAGGGAAAGGGAAGAAGACGAGCAGGAGCTGGAAGAAGACAATGGCGTACCGGCACCCCGTCCTACCCGCGAGCAGACTAAAACGTTTTATCTGGAGTTCGACATGGACACCGGCCGGCTTGCCGAGATAGAAGAGGAGGAGAAAATGGACCCCAAAAGCTGGGCCAATGTATCGCCCGACAGCACCTATGTTGTGTTTGCCCGCGATTACAATTTGTTCTGGATGGACAGGGAAAATTACCTGAAGGCCCTCGAGAACGAAGAAGACACCACCATCGTAGAACACCGCCTGACCTCCGATGGGGAGCAGTACTATGCCTTTGGCGGGGGATATACAGCCGGGATGAACGATGACCAGAAGAAAATTGAGGAAGAACAAAAAAAGCGCTGGGGTGCCAACATTGTCTGGTCGCCAGATTCCAGGCGGTTTGCCCTGGTGCGCAACGATACCCGCGATATCAAATTCCTTTGGGTAATTAATTCGCTATCGGAGCCCCGGCCCGAGTTGCAGACCTATCAATATCAGATGCCGGGCGAGGAACACCTGGCCGAAGCAGAGTTGTGGGTGTTTGACATGGAGTCACAGCAAGGCGATACCCTGGGAGTGCTTGCCTTCAGGAACCAATCCCTGAACCTGCCCCGGATGCCCCGTACCCACATAGAGATGCTCGAAGATCACCGTCCGGCTATTTGGTTGTCGCCTTCGTCCGACGAGTTGTTTTTTACCCGGATAAGCCGTGATTTGAAGCGATACGATGTTTGCCGCGCCAATTTGCTGTCCGGCGAGGTGGAGGTGTTGGTCGGGGAAAGGATGAATACCTATGTCGATACCCGCAACCCCGTTCTGGTTAATGGTGGCAGGGAGCTGATCCACTGGTCGGAACGCGATGGGTGGGGTCATTTTTACCTTTATGACAATCAGGGGAATATGATCCGGCAGATCACCACCGGGCCCTGGTATGCACACAATATTGTAAAGATCGACGAAAGGAACAGGGTCATGTATTTTACCGCCAAGGGCCGGGAGGCAGGCGAAAATCCATATTATTCCCATCTGTACCGCATCGGCCTCGATGGTTCCGGCATGAGGCTGCTCAATCCCGGCAATTACGATCACAGCCCGGTAATGAGCGATTCGTTCAGGTATTTTATAAACAACTATTCGAGGGTGGATACCGCTCCGCGCTCGGAAGTCAGAAACACCAGAGGAGAGTTGGTCATGGAACTGGAAACGACCGACCTCTCGAACCTTATGGCTGCCGGCTACCGCTTTCCCGAACCATATCAGGTGAAGGCCGCCGATGGGGTGACCGACCTTTACGGGGTTATTTACAAACCCTTTGATTTTGATCCTGCAATGAAATATCCCCTGATCATGTATGTTTACCCCGGCCCTCAGACCGAAGCTGTCAACTCCACCTTTTCGCGCAACATGGACCGCCTCGACCGGCTGGCGCAGATCGGATTCGTTGTGGTGACCCTGGGCAACCGCGGGGGGCACCCCAACCGATCCAAGTGGTACCATAACTATGGCTACGGCGACCTTCGCGACTACGGCCTGGCCGACAAAAAGTACGGGGCCGAACAGCTGGCCGACCGGTATGATTTCATCGACATCGACAAAGTTGGTATCTTTGGTCATTCGGGCGGCGGCTTTATGTCGACGGCAGCCATGCTGCAATATCCCGACTTTTTCAAGGTAGCTGTGTCGAGTGCCGGCAACCACGAGAACAACATCTATAACCGGTGGTGGAGCGAAAAGCACCACGGTGTAAAGGAGATCATCAACAACGAAGGGGAAGTGAAGTTTATCTACGACATCGAAACCAATTCGGAACTTGCCAAAAACCTTAAAGGCAAGCTTTTGCTGACTACCGGCGATATGGACAACAACGTGCATCCGGCCGGCACCTTCCGTATGGCCGATGCCCTGATCAAGGCCAAAAAACGCTTTGACATGTTCATCATGACCGGACAGCGCCATGGTTATGGCAACTTTACGGAGTACAACTTCTGGCTCACGGCCGACTACTTTGCCAAACACCTCATCGGGGACCATTCCATTTCGACCGACATATTCGAAATGAGGCGGGAACATAAAATGACGCCCAGTAACCTGCGTCCCAGGTAGTACGGGACAAGGAGGTAGTAGGTAGTAGGTAGTAGGTAGTAGGTAGTAGGTAGTAGGTAGAGGGTGGAAGGTAGAAGGTGGAAGGTGGAAAGTGGAAAGTAGAAAGTAGAAAGTAGAAAGTAGAAAGTAGAAAATAAACAGCCAAAAGCCAACAGCCAATGGCCAAAATCTACCTTCTATTTTCTATCTTCTAATTTCTTTTTTTCAACTTTTCAACTTTTCAACTTTTCAAAACATAAAATTCTGAACACATGAGAAACCCTGATGCAGAAATCATCGAACGTGCCCGCAAATGGACGGGCGAGTCTTTCGACGCCTCCACCCGGGAGGAAGTACAAAAACTGATCAAGGGGCCGCCGGAAGCTCTGGCGGAGGCATTTTACCGCAATCTGGAATTTGGCACCGGGGGGCTAAGGGGCTTAATGGGCCCGGGAACCAACCGTGTCAACAAATATACCATTGGCATGGCCACCCAGGGACTGGCCAATTATGTGCTGAAGTCTTTCCCTGACGACCGCCCCCCCAGTGTGGTTGTCGCCCACGATTGCCGCCACAACAGCGACTTCTTCGCTTCGGTCACCGCCGAGGTGTTTTCGGCCAATGGCATCAAGGTTTATGTGTTTGATGCCCTTCGCCCGACCCCCCTTCTGTCATTTGCCGTGCGCGAACTGGGTTGCCGTGCCGGGGTTATGATCACCGCCTCTCACAACCCGAAAGAATACAATGGCTACAAAGTGTATTGGGATGACGGCGGACAACTGGTGCCCCCCCACGACCACAATGTGATTGCCCAAGTGAAGCAGGTGGATCCTGGCAGCGGCATCCGTTTTGGCCGGGCAGAGGAGCTGATTGAAATACTCGATGACTCCTTCGATAAAAAATACATCGAAGCCATCAAAACCCTTTCACTTTCACCAAAATCCATTAAAAAATACCACAACCTGCCTATAGTGTTCACCCCCATACACGGCACAACGGTGCGGCTGTTGCCCCAAGCCCTTAAAGCTTTTGGTTTCAGCTGTATTTACAATGTGCCCGAACAGGACAGCCCCGACGGGAGTTTCCCCACCGTGGCCTCACCCAATCCGGAAGAAGGCGCTGCCTTCGACATGGCCCTCGAAATTGCCGCCAGGCATGGGGCCGAACTGGTAATGGCCACCGATCCCGACGGCGACAGACTGGGAGCAGCCGTAAAAGATCCGAAAGGCACCTATGTGTTGCTTAATGGCAACCAACTGGCCACCATCCTTAGTTTTTATGTGCTGGAACAGTGGAAGCAACAGGGGAAGCTCCGTGGAGACGAATACATCGTAAAGACCATCGTAACCACCGAGCTGCTCAATGAACTGGCCAGCGCTTACGGGGTGGAATGCCTGGATGTCCTTACCGGATTCAAGTACATTGCCGAAAAAATGCGGCTGCTGGAAGTCAGCAAGCGTTTTTTATGTGGCGGGGAAGAAAGTTATGGTTTCACCATTGGCGACTATGTGCGCGACAAGGATGCGGTAATCAGTTGCTGCATGCTTGCCGAGGCAGCTGCCTGGGCCAAAGGGCAGGGGAAGAGCCTGTACGAATTGCTAATCGGCATTTATGCCAACTACCGCCTCTATGTCGAAACCCTGCTTTCGGTCACCAAAAAGGGCAGGGAAGGGGCCAGGGAGATCCGCGAGCTGATTGAGGGCTTCCGGGAGGATCCCCCAAAAGAAATCGATGGCCTGACCATTGCCCGGATACGCGATTACCAATCGGGAGCAGAAAAGGATCTCTACATGGGCGAGATCCATCCCATCGACCTGCCTCGTGCCAATGTGCTGCAGTTTCTCCTGGAAGACGGCAGCCTGATCACTATGAGGCCTTCGGGCACTGAGCCTAAGATCAAGTTCTATTTCGGTTGTAGCGAAAACTTATCTGATCCGTCTCATTACGAGGAAAAAAGGATCAGCCTGCTCCATCGCCTTCAGCGCATGCAAAAAGAGCTTGGACTGAAATGATGCCGCCCGTGCGGCGCAACTACCTGAAATGACTGCGTTCTTCCCTCAGCTTCTCCAGGGCTTCCTGGTCGTGGGGATTCGCCCGGTAATCGAGGTATGCCTCAATGAAGCCCGGATTTTGCCTGTAGAGCACCTTGAGTCGTTTTTCCAGGGGTGGAGCCCACAACAACAACAAAAACAGCATCAGCACCCCGGCCCTGAGGTAAAAGCGCAGGCCCAGGCCGGTGGAGGTTTTTCTGATGAAGTGCCAGGTGATGGTAGCTCCGGCAAGCAATCCGAGCAAGAGCACCGAGGACGCCAGCATAAACTGCATCCCGGTGTAGAAAAAGAATCCGAACAACACCCCGATCAGGGCATAGGATATGACCAGGCCCATCAGGATGCTGGCAACAAGGCGAAAGGGGGTGATGTGCTCCCTTACCTTTTTGCGCAGCAGGTCGGGCGGTTGTATCTTGTTAAAGATAAAAAAGCCAAACCACAGGTAATACACCGACAGCAGTGTGGTGGCCACCAGCAGGACAAAATTCAGTTCGGGTCCCAAAAAGATCCTCAGCAACCATACGATGATAACTGTGATGGCCCCTGCTTTTTCCACCTCGTTCATTAATGGATCTCTTCTTCTCATCAGTTCGTAATTTTTATAATTCGGAAACGTAGGAAAGGTTTGAAAAGTGATGAGTAGTGAGTGATGAGTCAAAATAGTTTAAGGGTCTATGGGTCTAAGGGTTTATGGATCCGGGGTTTCAACTTCTCAACTTTTAAACTCACTTTCTTCCACCTTCTGTCTCAAGATCAACCTCCTGTTGCCTGGCAATTTACATGGCGCTCTCATGGGTTCAAAACGTTTATACGATCAGGACTTCGGGCTCCAGGCGGATGCCGTATTTGTGTTCAACGCTCTGCATGATCTCCCTGGCCAGTTGCAGGATGCCGGCCCCGCTTGCATTCCCGTGATTGACCAGGACCAGGGCCTGTTCGCTGTGAACCCCGGCTTCACCCTGCCTCACTCCCTTCCATCCCGCCTGTTCGATCAGCCATCCGGCAGCAAGCTTTACCTGTCCGGCCCCGGGGTAGGCCACCATGCCCGGAAATCTTTCCTTGAGTTTGCTATAGGTTCCGTGCCCGACCACCGGATTTTTAAAAAAGCTGCCGGCATTGCCCAGAAGTTGCGGATCGGGTAGCTTCCTGCGCCGTATGCGGCATACGGCTTCTCTTACATGGGCGATGCCAGGCCGGCGGCACCCCATACTTTCCAGTTCTTCGTCAAGGTTGCCGTAGCGGGTATTGGGCCCTGCCGCCTTGTTCAGGCAAAAGGTCACCGACATAATGATAAAGCGGTCTCTGCCCTCCTGTTTGAAATAGCTGTCGCGGTATTTGAATTGACATTCTTCCCTGGAGAACTCACGCATTTTCCCGTTGTCTTTTTCAAGGGCCTCAAGGGAGTGAAAGCAATCTTTCAACTCAGCCCCGTATGCCCCGATGTTCTGGACCGGGCTGCTGCCTGCCTGTCCGGGGATCAGCGACAGGTTTTCCAGCCCTCCCCATCCCCGGTCCACGCAAAACGCCACCAAGGGGTCCCAGGGTTCGCCTGCCTGTACTTTCAGGAACACCTGATGGGAGGTTTCGCCGACCACCTCCATGCCGCGGGCATCCATATGAATGACCAGACCATCAAAATCTCCGGTAAACAGAATATTGCTGCCGCCGCCAAGAACCAGATGGTGGTTGTCGCGATAGATTGATGAGGCCAGAAGCCCGCTCAGTTCTTCCTGATTTCTTATCCTGGCCAGAAACCTGGCCGAAACGTCCATTCCAAATGTGTTCAGCTTCTTCAGCGGCTGGTTGTGTTCGACTGGCATGCGCTCCTGGCTGTTACGGCAAATGCTTTCTGCAAAAGCCCAAAGTTACTCCAAAAACCAAAAATCAAAAAACCGGTGGGTCGCACCGGTTCGAAAGCAGGCGCATCAGTCCGGCAGCTTACCTGGTCAGGATGATATTTTTTTCCTGGATGAGTTTGCGCAGGTTGATCAGTGCATAGCGCATCCGCCCCAGTGCCGTATTGATGCTGACGTCGGTTGTTTGGGCGATCTCCTTGAAGCTCATCTCCTGGTAATGGCGCATTTTAAGCACTTCTTTTTGTTCATCGGGAAGGAATTCGATCAGCTTTTTTACATCGCCCCGGATCTGTTCGATGATGATCTTGTCTTCGATGGTTTCGTCGTAAACCTTCAGGGTTTCAAACAGGTCGTATCCTTCGCTGTTTTCCAGAAAGGGCATACGTTTAGACTTCCTGAAATAGTCGATGACCAGGTTATGGGAAATGCGCATGACCCATGGAAGAAACTTGCCCTCTTCGTTGTAGGAACCCGATCTTAAGGTGTTGATCACCTTAATGAAGGTATCCTGGAAAATGTCCTCGGCAAGGTGTTTGTCTTTGACTATCAGTATAATGTAAGAAAACAGCTTGCGCTGGTGACGGTTGATCAAATGCTCAATGGCATTGTGGTCTCCGGAAATGAAAAGACGAATCAGCTCCTGATCGCTAATCACACTGCGGTCAATCTTCATGATGGCCTCCTGTAATGGTCAATTAGCGTAAGAGTCTATCCTATAGTCCGTCCTCCATTTTTTAAGGTGAGTAAATCGGGGGTTTATACCCTATCTTTATACGTGTAGCAAATATAAATGTTTTTTTATCTAACTTCAAAATTTTTTTTTCGGGACCGATGGAGCCAAAACGGCGATTAAAAAACCCACTACCTGGGCTGTTGCGATACTTGCCCGTTCATCTGCAACAATTCATCCCGGCAAACGGTTGCCGATGTCCCGGAAAAAAGACCTGTCCCGGCTCACGGGAACCCAAGGTACGAAAAGTTCCTGAAACGGACATTTGCTGAGGATATTTTATTGCCCGGCTGCATAAGGGGTTCAGCATCGCCTGTACGATAAATAAATCGTACCTTTGCAGATTCGTTTTCAATACCAGCCACAGCCATGCCAAAACAGGCAGATCTTCAGTTCGATGCGCTTGATCCTCAGGATTATATCCTGGTTAAGGGAGCACGGGTTCACAACCTGAAAGGGGTGGATGTGGCCATCAGGCGCAACCGTCTGGTGGTGATTACCGGTTTGTCGGGTTCCGGAAAATCTTCCCTGGCCTTTGACACCATATACTCCGAAGGTCAGAGGAGGTATGTGGAAAGTCTGAGCGCTTATGCCCGGCAGTTTCTCGGGCGGATGCACAAGCCCGAGGTTGATTACATCAAGGGCATTTCACCGGCCATTGCCATCGAACAGCGGGTAAACGCCCGCAACCCCCGCTCTACCGTAGGTACCTCCACCGAAGTGTACGAATACCTAAAGCTGCTCTTTGCCCGAATAGGCCGTACCTACTCGCCCATCTCGGGCAAGGAGGTAAAACGCGATACGGTGACCGATGTGGTCAACCACTGCCTTTTGTTGCCCCGGGGCAGCATGGTTGCGGTGCTCACCCCCCTGATCAGAAAACACGGCCGTGATCTGCAACAGCAACTTGCTGTGTTGTTGCAGCAGGGATTTACCAGGGTACGTAACGGGGGCGAGGTGGTGCGCATT
This sequence comes from Bacteroidales bacterium, assembly GCA_003560165.1. Classification (GTDB taxonomy): domain Bacteria; phylum Bacteroidota; class Bacteroidia; order Bacteroidales; family UBA7960; genus PUPG01. The sequence continues at coordinate 23,583 of PWJC01000136.1, read as the reverse complement.
GAGCATTACCTGGCCGGCAAGGCTTTGCTTGAGGAGGGAAACGGACTTTTTATCGTGGTTGACCGCTTTGGGATCGACCCCCACGATGGGGAGCTCAGCGCCAGGATAGCCGATTCGGTGCAAACTGCCTTTTACGAGGGGGAAGGTGTGTGCCTCCTTGAATACGCCCGGGACGGTGACACCAAACGCGAAACGTTCTCCAACCGTTTCGAGCGCGATGACATGAGTTTCGAAAAGCCGAGCCCGAATTTGTTTGCCTTCAACAACCCCTATGGCGCCTGCAAATCCTGCGAGGGCTTTGGCAGCGTGATCGGTATCGACCCCGACCTGGTGATACCCGACAAACGGCTGTCGGTGTACGAGGGGGCCATCGCCTGCTGGAAAGGCGAAAAGATGGGCGAATGGAAAGAACGTCTTGTGAAGCTAGCCTACCGGTTCGGCTTTCCCATCCATAAGCCCTATAAAGAACTTACCGATGTGCAAAAAGATCTGCTCTGGACAGGCAATCGCTACTTTAAGGGGCTAAAGGATTTCTTTCGCATGGTGGAGGAAAATACCTATAAGATTCAATACCGGGTGATGTTGTCGCGTTACCGGGGTAAGACGCCCTGCCTCGAATGCAAGGGCACCCGTTTGCGCAAAGATGCCGCTTATGTCAAGGTGGGAGGGCGTTCCATCACCGAACTGGTGCTGATGCCCCTGGAGCGGCTGCAAGCCTTTTTCGGTGAACTGGAGCTGCTTCCATCCGAAAAGGCAATCAGCAAGCGCCTGCTTACCGAGATCGACAGCCGCCTCGGATTTCTCAACGACGTGGGCTTGGGCTACCTCTGCCTTAACCGGTTGTCAAACACCCTGTCGGGAGGTGAGTCGCAGCGGATAAACCTGGCAACCTCACTGGGCAGCAGTCTGGTGGGTTCGCTCTATATTCTCGACGAACCCAGCATCGGGCTGCACCAGCGCGACACCCACCGGCTGATCAGGGTGTTGAAAAAGCTTCGCGACCTGGGCAATACCGTGATCGTTGTCGAACACGACGAAGACATCATCCGTGCGGCAGGCCAGGTGATCGACATCGGACCCCTGGCCGGCATTCACGGAGGGGAAGTGGTTTTCCAGGGCCCCCTGTCCGAGCTGATGAAGCACCCTGAAAGCCTTACGGCCCAATACCTGAATCACCGCAAACAGATTCCCCTGCCATCGCAACGCCGCCCTTGGAAAGAGTACATTGCATTAAAGGGAGTAAGGCAGCACAACCTCAAAGGTTTTGATGTGAAATTCCCCCTGCAGGTGATGACAGTGGTTTCCGGGGTGAGCGGTTCGGGGAAAAGTACCCTGGTAAAGGACATCCTTTTCCCGGCCATGAAAAAGGCCCATGGAGGCTATGGCGACAGGGTGGGGCTCTTCGACGGGCTGGAGGGCGATGTCTGCAGCCTGCAGTCGATCGAATACGTAGACCAGAACCCCATTGGTAAATCCTCCCGTTCCAATCCGGTTACCTACCTGAAGGCCTATGACGAGATACGAAATCTCTATGCTGCCCAGCCATTGGCCCAGGCAAGGGGGTACAGACCGGGGTATTTTTCGTTCAACATCGATGGCGGGCGTTGTCCCGAGTGCGAGGGCGAGGGATCGGTGAAGATCGAAATGCAGTTCATGGCCGACATTGTGCTGGAATGCGAAAGCTGCAAGGGAAGGCGTTTCAAGGACGAGATACTTGACGTGGAATTTTTTGGGAAGAGCATCACCGGCATCCTCGACATGACAGTGGAAGAAGCCATTTTATTCTTTGAAAGCGCAGGCGAAACGCCGCAGGTTTGCCGCCGCATCGCTGCCCGGCTGAGGCCCCTGGCCAATGTGGGCCTGGGATATATCAGGCTGGGTCAGCCTTCGAGCACCCTCAGCGGGGGAGAGGCGCAGCGTATCAAACTGGCCTCCTTCCTGGCCAAAGGAGACAATCCGGTCAAAACACTTTTCATCTTCGATGAGCCCACCACCGGGCTCCACTTTGATGACATCGGGCAGCTGCTCGGGGCCTTTAACGCCCTGATCGATCACGGGCATTCGCTGGTGGTGATCGAACACAACCCCGAGGTGATCAAAACCGCCGACTGGGTCATCGACCTCGGCCCCGAAGGCGGTGACAGGGGCGGGGAACTGGTATTCGAAGGCACCCCCGAAGACCTGGCTAAATGTGCCGCCTCCCATACCGGGAAATACATACGGGAGAAACTTTTGTTGCGGAGCCGCCCCCCGGAGGGGGCTGGTGGCATCTCCGGCCAGCTTCCACCTTCTTTATAAGGTCCGGCCAGGGTAGGATTTCAATGCCTCTTCCAGGCATTTCATGGCCTTTTTCAGATCGTCCACATTCAGTACATACGAAATGCGCACTTCGCTTTTGCCGGCGCCGGGGGTGGCATAAAACCCGGTTGAAGGGGCCAGCATCACCGTATGTTCATGGTAACTGAATTCTTCGAGCAGCCACTGGCAGAACCTGTCACTGTCGTCGATGGGCAGGTGGGGATTCACATAGAAGGCCCCTTTCGGGGTGGGGCAGATAACCCCTTCCATTTTGCCCAGGGCTTCCACCACGGTGTTTCGTCGTTGCTGGTATTCGCCGATGACCTCGTCGAAGTAACTGTCGGGGGTATCCACAGCGGCTTCGGCAGCAATTTGACCCAGCGAGGGCGGACTCAGCCTGGCCTGTGCGAACTTCATGGCGGTGGCCATCAGCTCCTGGTTGCGCGATACCATCACCCCGATGCGGATGCCGCAGGCGCTGTAGCGCTTGCTCACCGAGTCGAACAGCACCACGTTGTCCTCAATCCCCTGGAGCTGCATCACCGAATGATGGCTGCTGCCATCGTAGCAGAACTCGCGGTATACCTCGTCGGCAAACAAAAAGAGGTCATGCTTTTCCACGATCTCCCGCAGCACGCCCAACTCTTCTTTCGAATAAAGGTAACCGGTTGGGTTGTTGGGGTTGCACACCATGATGGCCTTTGTTTTTGGGGTGATGGCCTTTTCGAACTCTTCGATGGGGGGCAGGGCAAATCCGGTCTCAATGTTCGAAATAATGGGCTTGACCCTGACACCCGCACTGATGGCAAATCCGTTGTAATTGGCATAGAAAGGTTCGGGGATGATGATCTCGTCGCCGGGATTCAGGCAGCTTTGCACGGCAAACAAGATGGCCTCGGAGGCGCCTGCACCCACGATCATCTGATCGGGGGTAACATGGATGCCATGTTTGGCATAATACCCGCAGAGCTTTTCGCGGTACGAGAGGATGCCGGCCGAATGGCTGTATTCGATCACCTTCACATCGAGTTTGTGCATGGCATCGATCATGGACTGGGGTGTGGGGATATCGGGCTGGCCGATATTCAGGTGGTACACCTTTGTTCCTCTTTTCTTGGCCAGTTCGGCAAAGGGGACCAGTTTGCGGATGGGCGACGCCGGCATCAGGCGTCCTTTTTCAGATATCTGTGGCATATTGTCGTGATTGTGGGATTATTTGGATGAACCATTGTGGCTCTTTCATTTCACCGGCAAAGATGGCAAATCTTTTTGTATTTCTCAGGGGATACCACAGTATGTCAGGGAACCACCTCGCCGATGACTGTCAGCACGAGTGTGCGCTGCCAGGCATTGGTATGGATGATCACCTTTCGCGTAAAAGGCCCCAACCTCCGGGTGTCGTAACGGAAACCGATAACTGCCTCTTTGCCGGTCCTGATGCCTTTGTCGGGCCAGGCCGGGGTCATCAGCCCGCACGAACTCCTTACCCTGGCAATGAGCAGTTCGCCGCTGCCCTGGTTGGTCAGCCTGATCTGCCCGCTGGCCCTGTTGCCCTGCGCAAGCACGCCCAGGTCGATCGTATCGCTTTCGAGCAGGGCGTAGGGATGGTTCGCTTTGATCCAGGCCGTGTTGTCCGCCGCCTCTGCCGCGAATCGAAAAGCCATCAGCAGTATAAAGATCAGTATGAAGGCGGGACGGGCAGATCGGAGGGGCATGGTAGTGGGAGTAAGTGCAGTGGCTGGATGTGGGAAGATAGAGGACAGCCGGTTTTAAACAAATGTCTTTTCACTGATTTATCGCATGGTGTTTTCGATTTCTTCTACGGTGCGGGGGGCATGGGCCGAGAGGTTCACATATCCGTCGTCAGTAATCAGGATGTCGTCTTCGATGCGCACACCGATGCCCTCGTAGTGTTCGTAGATGGGGCGAACCTGTTTAACAAAGGCATCTAGCTCTTCTTTGCTGGCCAGGTGGCCGAACATCTCGTGAATGCCATCGAGCATGCCCACCATAAAATACAGGCCGGGTTCGAGCGTCAGCACCATTCCGGATTCCAGTTCCCTTCCCCTGATCTCAGGAGTCAGGATGTGTTCGTCCCGTTTCTGGGTGTCAAAACCATAATTGCCCACATCGTGCACCTGCAGTCCGATGTAGTGGTTTACCCGGTGCTGGATGTAAAAGCGCTTCTGCCACCACGAGGTGGTGTCGGGAATGAGCCCCATGCGGTGCAGTCCTTCGACCAATACCGAGGTGGCCTCATGGTTGCAATCGAGCATGCGGTAACCGGGCTTCATTTTTTCCATGGCTCTGTCGCTGGCCATGAGCACCAGTTCGTAGATCTCCCTTTGCCGGGGGCTGAAGGTTCCGCTGACGGGGATGGTGCGGGTGATATCGGCCACATAGGACCCAAGGCTGGCGGCCCCGATATCGATCAGCAGTATATCGCCATCGTTCATGGTGCGGTCGTTACGGGTATGGTGCAGCAGACAGCTGTTGGAACCCGATCCGATAATGGACGAAAAGCCCACGCTCAGCCCGTTTCGCCGGTATATGTATTCGATCCCTGCCTGTACTTCATATTCGGCCAGCCCCGGCCTCACAGTCTGCATGATGTAGTTATGTGCCTTTATGGTTACATCAACGGCCTGCTGCAGCTGCGCTACTTCCCAGGGATCTTTAAATACCCTGTGCTCGTGTAGTATGGGTGTCATGTCGGTAATTTCTGCACGGCGATCCTGCTGCTGCAATACTTTTTCTACGGCCGTTCTGATGCGCTGGTCATCGCCATGTACGGCAATTCGCTGCTTGTTGAGCAAAAGACCGGGCAACATTTTCTCAAATTCGTCCAGGGGGTAGGCCTCATTGGCCCCGAACTTTTCCAAAGCCCCTTCGGTGCCGTACACCTCTCCAGTCCACATCACGGTATAGATCTCCCAGGGGGTTACGAACAAACGGTAGGCAACCTCCCCCTCAGGCTCGATAACGGCGATGCCGCTTCTTTCGGGAAAGCCCGTAAGGTACCTGAAATCGTGGCGGGGGGCTGCCGAAATAATCAGGATATCGGCGTCAATGGATGCAACGACCCGCTGCCGCCTTTCATTGAACACCCTGGTGTCGAAATCGCTTACCTGGTGCTGGTGGACAAAGCGTTCGGGAAGTTCTCCGAGTTGATAGCAGGGTGTTTTCATACTGTGTGTGATAAAGAATATTGTCACCGCCAGCAGCACAAGGGCGGCGGCCAGCAGCAGGAAGGTTTTTTTTGTCATGACTGGGCGATTTGGGGCTTGTAACCGGAAAACCTGCCCATGGGTTTGCCGGACTTGACTACATGCCGGCCTGAGGGCAGAAAGTGCATTTCACTGTTTCCCGCCGCTAAAATAAGAAAGTTTTTGATATGACCTGAATGCCTGCTTTGATAAGTGCTGCCTGCGAATGATCGGGAAGATTTCCTCGCTGATGCGGGAACGCATTGGAGTACGTCAGGAAGTACGGCCGAAAAAAGCTTAGCCCAGAAAGGCAATCAGCACACCGGCTGCTACCGCCGAGCCGATCACCCCCGAAATATTGCTGGCCATGCAGTATTGCAGCAGGTGGTTGCCGGGGTCGTGCCTGAGGCCGATCTCATTGGCCACCCTTGAGGCCATGGGTACGGCGCTGAGGCCAGTGGCACCGATCAGCGGATTGATCTTCTTTGTTGCAAATATGTTGTAGAGCTTAACTGCCAGAATACCGCCGGCTACCGAGATGGCAAAGGCCACCAGACCGCCGAAGATGATCCCCAGGGTTCGTATGTCGAGAAAGGTGACCGAGGTCATCGTGGCCCCCACGGCCAACCCCAGGAAGATGGTAGCCGTATTCAGTATGGGGCCGGTGGCCGCTTCCGAGAGACGGCCGGTGGCCACCCCGATCTCCCGGATGAGGTTGCCAAACATCAGCATGCCTACCAGGGGCACGGCGGTGGGCACAAAGAAAGCAACAATGATGCCGAGTACGATGGGAAAGGCGATTTTGATCGCACTCATGTTCCTGATCTGACGCGTAGGCGGATACTTTTTGTCCATCGCCTTCATGTTGATCTGCAGTTCCCTGTTGTTACAAAGTACCCTGACCACGGGGGGAATGATCACCGGCACCAGGGCCATGTACGAATAGGCCGCGATGGCGATCGGGCCCAGCATATGCGGGGCGAGCAAAATGGAGATATAGATGGCCGTTGGGCCATCTCCTCCCCCGATGATGCCCAGTGCCCCCGATTCCTGTGGGGTAAAGCCCACGGCAATGGCAACAAAAAACACCGTAAAGATGCCCAGTTGGGCCGCTGCACCAAACAACGACAGCCTCAGGTTGCGCAACATGGGCCCGAAATCGGTGAGGGCCCCCACTCCCAAAAAGATGATGGGAGGAAGGAACCCTGTTTTGATGAGCATATAATAAAGGTAGTTCATGATACCGTACTCACCGGCGATTTCTAACAGGTTCATGTAGCGGCCGTCGGACAAACGCACGGCTTCTTCGGGTACGATGCCCATGCCCGCTCCGGGCAGGTTGGCCAGGATCACTCCAAAGCCGATGGGTACCAGCAGCAGGGGTTCGTATTTTTTGCGTATCCCCAAAAACAACAGGAATATGCCAATGGCCAGCATGAGGATCACTCCCGGCTGGGTAGCCAGCTCACCAAAAGCGGTGATCTCATAGATTCTTTTCAATGCTTCCATGCGTCCCGGTCAATAAAGAGGGTTTGAATTTCAGTTTGAATCCCTTGCCCTGGCTAGCTGTCGCTTTCCAGAACAAACAACACATCGTCCTCAGAAACCTCCCTCCCGTTTGCCGCAACGATCTCCAGCAGTTTGCCCGATTTGTCGCTGCGGATGGTATTGTAGGTTTTCATGGCTTCGATATAACCCAGCACATCACCCTTATTTACCGTGTCGCCAGCTTTGACCGATTTCTCACTCGGATCCTTGGTGAGGTAAAAATTTCCTGAGAGCGGAGAGGTGATCTCCATGCGTTCGCCGCTGCCTGCCTGGGCAAGGGCTTCGGCGGCTTTTCCTGCCACGTCCTGTTTGGGAGTTCCGGCCTGCCCGGATGCCGGGGGTTCTTCCTGCTGTCCATAGGACAGGCTCACCCTGAATTGTTCCCCATTTACATCCACCATCATGGTGGTTGGGCGCAGGGGGGTTGCGGCCTGAGGTAAGGGCGCAGAGGCCCCGGTTTTTGGGTAGAGACCGCCAACCTGTTCGCGACGCTTTTTCAGTTCTTGCTCAAACTCCTGTTTGGCTGCCCCCGTTTTGTAGTGACGGTATTGTTCGGGATGCATGGCCAGCTCGAAAAGCTCCTCATCGTCTTTTCCGTAGCCCCAGCCATTTTTATCCATTTCGTTGCGGAACTCATCGAGTTTGTCGGGATAGAGCTCCTGTGGGTTGCCCTCATAGATTTCCCTGCCTTCCTTCCGGGCCATTTCCTCTATTTCGGGCGATAGTTTTCCGGGCAGTTTGCCGAGTTTCCCGGTCAGCATGTCCCATACATTGTCGGGGATCATTTTCCATCGGTCACCGCCTTTTACCAACTGGGAGACATTGATTACAGCCAGGTTTTTGACGTATTGGCTGAATGGGGTCACCAGGGGCGGGTACCCTACCTTTGGCCAGATGTATTCCACTTCCTGGAAGAGCTTGACCAGCAACTGGTCTTCGGTAAGCCTGGGCTTGTTGTTTTTGTCCATCCACTTATTCAGGTCTGTGAGGTTTTTCTCCAGGTCGGCCATCAGCGAGCCCATCATTCCGCCGGGCAGCCCCGAGGAAATGAGCAGAGAGTTCATGTGACGATTGGCCGGATTGATGAAATAGCCCAGGAAGTCTTCCATGAACTCCTGGTTCATACTGCGGACCTTCATATAGGCATCCATGTTGATGCCGGGTACCTCAAAGCCTGCGTCTTTCAACATGGCCTGCACGGCCAGCACATCAACATGGCCGGTTCCCCACGAAAGGGGCTCCATGCCCACGTCGACGAATTCAACGCCGGCCCTGACCACCTCCAATATGGAAGCCATGGCAAATCCGGGTCCCGAGTGAGAATGGTACTGAATGGGGATATCCGGATATTTCTCCCTGATGCCCTCGACGATCTTGCCAAGCCACACCGGCCGGCCGATGCCGGCCATGTCTTTGAGGCATATTTCATCGGCACCGCCTTCAATCACCTTTTCGGCCAGCTCGATGTAGTACTCAACGGTATGTACTTCCGAAAAGGTGATGCTGAGCGCTGCCTGGGTGATCATGCCGGCATCCCGGGCATACCCTATGGAGTCGATGATGTTGCGCGGATCGTTCATCCCGCAGAAAATGCGGGTGATGTCGACCCCCTGGGCCTTCTTGACCTTGTACATCAATTTGCGCACATCGGCCGGGACGGGCCGCATCCGCAATCCATTGAGTGAGCGGTCGAGCATATGGGTCTGGATGCCGGCCTCTTTTAAGGGCCTGGTCCATTCACGAACTGCCTTGTTGGGGTTTTCCCCGAAAAGCAGGTTGATCTGTTCAAAACCACCTCCGTTGGTTTCGATGCGGTCAAAGCAGCCCATCTCGATCATGTGGGGGGCAATGGCGGTTAACTGGTCGACGCGTGGCACGTACTTGCCCGATGACTGCCACATGTCGCGGTAAACGAGGGAGAATTTTATTTTGTTCATGTGTTTATAATTTTTATATTTTGGGAAGACCGGAAAAGAGATGAGTGATGAGTAGTAAGTGATGAGTCAAGAAGGTTGAAAGGTTTACTTTTCATCTCTTCAATTCTTTAGGCTTTTTCGATTTTGTCGATCCTGGCTTCACCTTCTGTGTGGGCGTTGACGGCCGCCGTAATGGCCGCGATGCGTTTTGGGTCGATGGAAGCAGGCGAAACCGGGGTTTCGGGGATGCGCACAACAACCGGAGTGGGTTCAAAAAAACGGTTCACGAACCAGATGATGGCATTCCCGGTGGCCACCACCACTGCCAGTACCAAAAAAACAGTGGTCAGTCCTAAAATAAAAACTTGTACCGGAAGACTCATGGTATTTTACGATTAAGCCGTTTGCTATATCTGTAAATGAATTGGGACATATCGACCGATATGTCCCAATCTTATTTGTGGTTGTCCTGCCAGGGGTCGAACCTGGACTCTTCTGATCCAGAATCAGACGTGTTGCCAATTACACCACAGGACAATCTCAGGTGCGCAAAGATACGATATTTTTAAAAATAAAACCAGACTGCTCTTCCCCGATCGCGCCCGGATGCCGGCAAACACCTCAACCCTGGCTGTCTTTCATTTTTGCCCATGAATCCCTCAGGCTTGACGTCCGGTTAAAGACCAGGCTGCCGGGGCTGCTATCGGGATCGACGCAGAAATATCCCGTGCGTTCAAACTGAAAGCGCTCGCCCGGCATGGCATCCCTGAGGCCGGGTTCTGCCAGCCCCCGGACTATCTGAAGGGAAGCCGGATTGATGTTGTCCTTGAAGTTCCCTCCCTGGGCAACGTTTTCCGGGTCGGGCACTTCAAACAAACGGTCGTACAGCCTGATCTCGGCCTCCAATGCATGTGCTGCGCTGACCCAGTGCAGGGTCCCCTTTACTTTCCTGGTGGGGGCCATGCCGCTTTTGGTTCCGGGGTCGTAGGTGCAGCGGATCTCTGTGATGTTGCCTTGCTGATCTTTCACCACGCTTTCGCAACGGATCAGATAGGCATATTTCAGCCTTACCTCACTGCCCGGCGAAAGCCGGAAGAATTTCTTCGGTGGGTCTTCCATGAAATCGCCCTGTTCGATATAAAGGGTTTTGCTGAAAGGCACCTTGCGGTAGCCCTCTTCGGGCTTTTCGGGATTTCGCAGCGCCTGGAGCTCTTCGACCTGGCCTTCGGGGTAATTTTCAATGACCAGCTTTACCGGGTTGATTACTGTCATCACCCGGGGGGCATTGCGGTTCAGGTCTTCGCGGATGCAATACTCCAGCAGGGCCATGTCGATCACGTTCTCCCGCTTGGCCACGCCCACCTTGTCGGAAAAGACCCTGATGGAGGCAGGGGTGTAACCCCGTCGCCTGAGGCCCGAAATGGTGGGCATCCGCGGATCGTCCCATCCCTTCACGTATCTGCCTTCGACAAGCTCGAGCAATTTGCGTTTGCTCATCACGGTGTAATTCAGGTTGAGGCGGGCAAATTCAAACTGCCTGGGTCTGTTCTGGCTGATCCCCAGTTTGTCGAGGAACCAGTTGTACAACGGGCGGTGCACCTCGAACTCGAGGGTGCAGATGGAATGGGTGATGTTTTCGAGGTAGTCGCTCTGTCCATGGGCCCAGTCGTACATCGGATAAATACACCACTTATTGGCCGTGCGGTGATGATGTGCATGCATGATGCGGTACATGACGGGGTCGCGCAGGTGCATATTGGGCGATGCCATGTCGATCTTTGCCCTGACCACGCGGCTGCCATCGGGGAATTCACCCTTTCGCATCCTCTCGAACAGTTCCAGGTTTTCTTCGACCGGGCGCTCCCGCCAGGGGCTGATCTTCCCGGGCACCGAAGGAGTACCACGACCGGCGGCTATTTCTTCGCCACTCATGTCGCAAACATAGGCATCCCCCTGTCTGATCAAAACAACGGCCATGTCGAAGAGTTCCCCAAAGTAATCGGATGCATAATACTCCCTTTCTTCCCAGTCGAAACCCAGCCAGCGGATATCTTCCCTGATGGCGTTAACATAGCCTACGTTTTCTTTGGTTGGGTTGGTGTCGTCGAAACGCAGATTGCATTTGCCATTGTATTTGGCGGCCAACCCGAAGTTCAGGCAAATGGACTTGGCGTGCCCGATGTGAAGGTAGCCGTTGGGTTCGGGAGGGAAGCGGGTGTGAACCCTGCCCCCGGTAGTGGCCATGGCCAAATCTTTTTCGATGATCTGCTCCAGGAAATTGAGCGATCCGCCCTGCCCGCTGTGCTTGTTGTCTTCTTTCATGTTTGTATGGTGTAGTGAACGCCAGCGTCCGGAAGCACTCCGGCAGTCCAAAAGTACGAAAAATATGTCCAAAGGTCTGAAAAGTGATGAGTGATGAGTAGTGAGTGATGAGTCGAAAGCTCGAAAGGTCGAAAAGTTGAAGAGTTGAAAAGTTGAAAAGTTAAAAAGTTGAAAAGTTGAAGAGTTGAAAAGTTGAAAAGTTGAAGAGTTGAAAAGTTGAAGAGTTGAAAAGTTGAAGAGTTGAAGAGTTGAAAAGTTGAAAAGTCGAAAGGTTGAAAAGTTGAAAAATTGAGCTTAAGTAATTGATATTCAAAACTTAAACTCTTAAACCCATCACTATTCTGTCTTCTGTCTTCTGTCTTCTGTCTTCAGCTTTTTTTTGTGCGGATCAATAAAAAAGTAGTGTAAATTTGTAGGGTATGTAAAACCACGGGCTATGACGAAGATCCTCCTCGAAGAAATGGAGTTTTATGCCTATCACGGCCATTTTAAGGAAGAGCAGCTGATAGGAAACCGCTTTATTGTAAACCTCGAGGTGGAAACCGATACTTCGAAGGCCGAAGAAACTGATAATCTGCAGGACACCGTCAACTACCAGGAGGTATACCAGGTGGTGAAGGAATCCATGTCGGCCAAAAGCCATCTTCTTGAACACCTGTCCCGGCGTATCCTCAATGCCCTGTTCCGGCATTTTCCGGCCATCCGGCATATCCGCATCCGGGTATCGAAAATGAACCCTCCCATGGGAGGGCAGATGAAGAGTGTGAGCCTGGAGATGGAGCAAGCTGCCGGATAGATGCAGTGGTCCTGATCCCAGGCCTTTCATCATATAAAAAAACTGTTGTCCATGACAGAGAAAAGAGGAGCCAGCGAAAAAACCTGCCCGTCTTGTGGCACTCTCTTCCTTTGCATGCATGATGCCGGTTGCTGGTGCAACGACTACAGGCTCACCCCAAAAAAGCTGGTATGGCTTCAGGACACCTTCAATGGCTGTTTATGTCCGGCCTGCTTGTCGCAGCATGCCGTCCCCTCGCCGGGCATTTCGATACATCCTTCGCCCAATTAGGCCATGGCTCTTTTGCCGGCAGGGTAGCGGCGTCGTTGATGCACCCAAGCTAAGGAAACTATTTCTGCTGTGTATTTGGCAATGTGGCACGAATCCGTTATTTTTGCTGCGGCAGCATACAGGGTCTCGTGGCCGAGTGGCTAGGCAGAGGTCTGCAAAACCTCCTACAGCGGTTCGAATCCGCTCGAGACCTCCGGTAATTCAACCCCCTCATGATGAAGGGGTTTTTTTTATGCTTAACTGCAGAACCTTTTTACCCACACCTGTGGAATTTTTTTCCTGAAATCTGCCGTCGAGACCCACGCCTATTGATCAGCTTTCCCCTCTCAGGGATAGAATTTAAAAGGAGTGTTTGTGCGATTTGGCTGTATCTCAGCGAATAGTGGTCGTTTTGCAAAGGATGATGGTCATCCGGACTGATTGCTGAGGGTTTTATCCTGGTTGCCGGCTGCGTTTTGGCATAAACTTTTCCCTTGATAATATCGAAATCGTAAAAATACCACGCCCATGATGTATGCCACCATGTCTTATCCAGATAATCAGATAAAAGGACCTTATTCCATTGAAAAACTCAGTGCAGAAGTAAGCCGGTTTGGAAGCAGAGCATTGGTAGTTGCCGATCCTGTGGTGTTTGACGACATATTGCCCAATTATTTGTCTCAGCTGGAAAACAGGATAGCGGTAGAAAAAATCTGTTTCCCGGGTAAATTCAGCGAAGAGGAGGTGAACAGGCTTGCCGGCAGCTTAAAGGTCCGTGCAGTGGATGTGCTGATTGGCTTTGGCAACCGGTATACTCTGGATACGGTCAGGGTCATCGGACAAAAACTGGAAAAACCCGTGATCATCATCCCCAGCCTGGCCTGCCTGCTGAGGGAAGTGCGCCGCCAAAGGAAGGTCTGGGGTGCGCATTAAAACCGGTTACCGGTACAATGTATGACGAGCGGGGGCGGGCCTAACGCAGGTTTACCCTCAGCCCTCCCCGGGCGCCCATCCACCACCGGACAGCGTAATCGCCCCATTGGTCTTCATGAAAAATCCAGCCGTGGGCAATATTTTTCCCAGCTGTTCCGGTATCGGGATCTTCCCTGCTTACCTGATTGTAGACCACAGGACCGGCAAACAGCTCAAGGGAAGTATCCGACCGGAAACCCACATGCAGCCTTATTTCGTTCAGGATGTCGGGGTTTTCCCCCCACCATCTCCATTGATGGTGCAGGGGAGTGGAATGCAGTTCGAGCTGAAGCCCCATGTGTTCGCGGACATTGACCCCGGTCCCCACCCCGTAGCCAAGGCCGCTGAATTGTACGCCGGTAAAGGGACGGGTGCCATAGGAGAAAATATTGTAAAACCCATGCGCCCCTGTGCGGAATGCAGCCGACAAATGGACCACGTCGGAGGCCGATAACTCGAATTGCCTGATACCGCCCCGGCCGATGAGGTTCAGAAAGCCGATGGGGACGCCCCTGCTGATGGTATCGGCCACATTGATGAACCCTAGCTGAAGTCCTTCAACCGTATTTGCCACATTGATGAACCCGCTTACCTGAATGCCCCGGATATTCCGGCTGATATTGAGAAAACCGGCCAGTTGGGCCCCCTGGGTGTCGCCTTTACTGACGTTCCCGAATCCGCCGAGTTGCACGCCCAGGATCTCCCCCCTGGAAATATTGCCAAATCCCGCTCCCAGAAAACCCCGGGAGCCATTACCTGTCTTGTTGGCGAAGCCTGCGAGCGCTAGTCCGCGGTGATGTCCCCCAATGGCGTTGGCAAAACCGGCCAGGATAGCACCTTCGTTGTTGCCCCCGCTGACGTTGGCAAAACCGGCCCAGGCAAAGCCCTGATGGCCGCCACCGTTTATGTTCGCAAAACCGGCCCAGGCAAAGCCCTGATGACCGCCACCGTTTATGTTCGCAAAACCGGCCCAGGTAAAGCCCTGGTGGCTGCCCCCGCTGACGTTGGCAAATCCGGCCCAGGCAAATCCCTGCCGGTGGCCCCCGCTTACATTTGCAAATCCGTCCCAGGCAAATCCCTGCCGGTGGCCTCCGCTTACATTGGCAAAACCGGCTGCCTGCAGACCCTGAATACTGCCCCCAGCCAGGTTGCCAAACCCAGCCAGCTGAATACCGGTAACGTCTGTGCGGTTCAAATTCAGTATGCCGCCCGCTTCGACTCCTTGAATGCCTCCGGTCGTTCCGGCTAGAAGATTGATGCTGAAACGGTACCGGTGTTGCACCACTTCCCGGCCTTCGGTGCCAATAAATGGAAGTATGCTGAGCTGAAAATCCCGGAGGGGCATTTCATTGTTAGAGGTATTTCCCGAAAGGGAGTTGAACGCAACCGACAGCATCATGATTCCGCACAGCAGTCTGAGCTTCATGTGTTTATGTTTTTATGATGTTTTTATGTTTTTATGTTTTTTTTGTTTGGGCAGGATGAGTGATTAATAGGTTTAAAAGTTTAAAAGTTTAAAAGTTTAAAAGTTTAAGTATTTGATATTCAACTCTTCAACTCTTCAACTTTCTTCTTCCTGCTTTCTACTTTCTACTTTCTACCTTCTACCTTCTACCTTCTACCTTCTTTCTACCTTCTACCTTCTACCTTCCACCTTCTACCTTCCACCTTCCACCTTCCTTCTTTATTGTAAAACCCCGGGCATTCAGCGCCAGAGCGCAAAAAAAACGGCCGTCAGCAGCAGCAGTATCCCCATCATGTCACCAATGCGGCGAATGCTTTTGTACAGCAAATGTTTGTGTTTTCTGACCTTTTTCATGTATTTGTGTGTTTATTTAAAAGCAAGAAATGAGAAGGTAGATTTTGGCTTTTGGCTGTTAGCTTTTGGCTGTTGGCTGTTGGCTTTTGGCTGTTGGCTTTTGGCTTTCTGTCTTCTGTCTTCTGTCTTCTGTCTTCTGTCTTCTGTCTTCTGTCTTCTGTCTTCTGTCTTCTGTCTTCTACCTTCTACCTTCCACCTTCTACCTTCTACCTTCCGTCCTTCCCGCATCACACATCCGGTTCAAATAATTTGGAATCGTTCGGAATAGACCAGCTTCCAGTCGATGCCCAGATCGCGCAGTGACAACTCGGCCGCATCCTGCATTGGCTTGGGGCCGCAGATGTAATAGGCAAAACTTTCGGGTTCGGACGGAAGATATTTATCCAGCATCTTAATGTCAACAAATCCGGTTTCGCCCTTCCAGCCTTCCGGTGGATTTTCCAGTACATGCAACACCTTCAGATCAATTTGCCGGCTGATCTCTTCCAGTTCCTCTCTGAAAGTAACTCCTTCCCAGTCGGGGTTTCCATAGATCAGCACCACCTTTCGGGGATCCTTCCTTTGGTGCATTGTCCGTATCATGCTCATGACCGGGGTGATGCCGATGCCGCCGGCCACCATGAAGAGATTTTTCCCCGGTACGGGGGTAAAAGAGCCGAAAGGGCCTTCCAGAAAGGCCTTGGTGCCGGGTTCGATGTCTTTCCAGGTAGAAGTAAAATCGCCCAGGGCTTTGGCCGTGACAGAGAGTGAGCGCCTGGTGCAGGCCGAAGAGATTGAAAATGGATGCTGTTGCATCGAAAAAGGGGTGGGTCCTAGGCTAAGCCACATAAACTGCCCGCATTCGAATTTTTTCCCCTCATGGCCTTCGGGTTCGAGTTCCAGGGTCCAGCTGTCGCCACGTTCGGCGATCACATCGGCCACCCGGTAAGGCTTACGGAGGTTCAGCCAGGGCCTGACCAGTCGGGTATGGACAACCAGGTAACCGAAGTAAACGAACACCCCGCCCAGGATCAGCTGTTTCCATAAACTTTCCAGGTAATGGGCAACCTGTATGCTGTGGGCTGCGCCCACAAACAATACCCCGAGAGAAAGAACCCCGTGCACCAGCCGCCATTTTTCGTAACTGAGGCCAAAGCGCAACCTCCAAAGGCTGGATGCGATCAGCAATACCGTTGCCGGTATTACGAAGATCAGGGCAACGGCCCTTGGTAAATTTTCGTCTGGGTCGAAATACGACAAAAAATCCACATCGGCCGAAATGATGATGATGGGGTGTGCCAGAATGAATAAGAAGGCAATGATGCCCATCTCCCGGTGGTATTGGATCAGATTGTCCATGCCGAAACTGGGGGCGATTTGACGGATACGTCCGGAATACAGGAATTGCAAACCAAGCAGTCCCAGACCGATAAAACCCAGTGCCACCCCGAGTTCGAGGGCAAAGCCCCTGGATGCAGGAAGGTTGCCCATGATGCCCAGGCCCAGGGGGAAGAGGGCAAGCACTACATAGAACCCAAGCCAGATCCCGGCTTTTTTAAGCGTGTATTTCATGGTTGCTGGTTTTTGGCAATGTATTGGTGGATCAACGCCAATGTTTTTAAGCGATCGATCGGTTTGGGCAGGTAATGGGTGCATCCGGCTTCCAGCGACTTTTTTTCATCTCCGGGCAGGGCATGGGCCGTTTGGGCAATGATGGGTACCTCCGGATTGAATTCCCGGATCTGCCGGGTGGCTTGCAGGCCGTCGAGACCGGGCATCTTGATGTCCATCAGAACAAGGGCAATGCCCGGATCTTCCCTGAGCGCCCTCACGGTATCTTCTCCGTTTTTGGTGTGCAACAACTCCAGGGGTTCATTTCTGAGTATGAATTCCAGCAGGCGATAGCTGTTGTCGTCGTCTTCGGCGATCAATACCCTGGGCCTGGAGGCAGTATCGCCGGGAACCCTGTCCTGATCCCTGCCAAAGCTGTTTTCGCCGGCTACGGGCCTGTAGGGGATGGAAAAATAGAAAGCGGTTCCCTTTCCGGGCGCAGACTCGACCCTGATATTCCCATTGAGCAGTGCTGTGTATGCTTTTACAAGCGACAAGCCCAGCCCGGTGCCCTCGTGAGGGCGTGAAAAGGTCAGGTCGGCCTGTACGAAGCGCTCAAAGATGGCTTCCTGTCTGTTTTCGGGGATGCCGATGCCGGTATCCCTCACATAGATCACCAGGCTGTTGTTTTGAAGGTAATTCCCAAATTCGACCTGGCCTTCGCGGGTGAACTTGATGGCATTGTTCAGTAAATTGGTCAGAATACTCTCCACTTTTTGCCTGTCGGCACGCAGCATGGCCTTTTCGCCCCTGAGGTGATCGGATAGTATCAGTTGAAGCCCCTTTGCGCCGGCGTCGGGGGCAAACAGTTCGCGGTGGTACCGCATGACTTCTTCCAGGTCGAAACCGGTGGTTAGTACCTCCATCTGCCCCGATTCGATTTTCGATATTTCGATGATGTCGTTGATGGTTTTCAGCAAACGCTGTCCGCTGTTGTTGACGATCTCAATATACCTTTGCCTGATATCCTGTGCAAGGCCTGGCTGTGTCAACAGTTCAAGAAAACCAAGGATGGCGTTCATCGGGGTGCGGATCTCGTGGCTCACATTGGCCAGGAAGGCCGACTTCAGGCGGTCGCTTTCTTCGGCTTTTTCTTTTGCGGAGATCAGTTTGTTTTCTGCGTCGGCTTTGATCCTGGCATCGGCCAGGGTGTCGGCCAGCATTTTCAGAAAACTAATCTGGTGGCCGCTCCATTGCTTTTTGTTCTTCAGCATATCGAAGCCAAAAAAACCGGTTACCTGTTGACGGCCCAAAATGGGTATGCACAGCAGGGACCGGATCCGGTGATGGCTTAATTCTGCCTTTTCGGCCGAAGCTCCGGACGGGAGATCATCTACATCGGGAATGTGTACCACCTGGTTGTTGCACACCTGATTTTTCAACCAGGGCAAAAGTTCTGTTGGAAAATTCTGAAAGTCCCTGATGTTTGGCGGGATGCCCTGATTGCACCATTCGTGGGTGTTGTGCATGGATTTTTGGTCGGCCGAGAATTGGAAGAGGTAGCTGCGGTCGGCTTCGAAAAACAAGCCGACTTCCTTCAACATGGTATTGATCTTTTCTCCCAGATTATGGCTGGTGACACTGACAAAGTCGGAGGATATGCGGGCGATCATTTTCTGGAATCTCAGCTGCTCGTCGAGCAATTCTTCTATTTTTTTGTGCTCGGTAATGTCGGCAAAGCTGATGATGTTGATCTGTCCGGTCGAAAAGCAGCTAATGTCGAAATAACGGAAGTTCCCGTCGAGGCACCTTACCCGGCATTCGACCGGGGGAACTTCGCTGCCCGCTTCCCTGGCCGATGAGATGGCGGCCGTCCATTTTTGCCTGATCCGGTTACGGTAATCGCGGTCGGGATAAGCCAGTTCCCACCAGGCCTTTACCGAGGGCATTTCGGCAATTGTATAACCGGTCAGCAGGGTAAACTTCTTATTGACAATCAGGGTGTTTTCTTCTGCATCGGAGATAACAATGCCCAGAGGGGCCTGTTCGAGGATCAAACGGTATTTTTCTTCGTTTCCCGGTGGGTTTTGACCGCTTTCGGTTTCGGATGGTGTATTCATGAGGCGGCCGTATTGGTAATTGATCGGATTATGGCGGCAATGGCTTAGCCCGGAATCAGAAATAAACAAAACGTTTGTCGGGCTAAAATAGGGAAATACTGCCAATTATCCAATGTTCCTTAACCAGGTAGCAAAAAAACAGCTTACCGGAAAAAAACCTTTATGCCTCCGCGGTAATGGCGTGGAAGTCCCGGATAATAATACCTTGGCTGGCTTCCGAACGAAGGGGCGTTAACCAATATCATCGAGGCGTAGTGACGATCAAGCAGATTGTTGGCAAAAAGAAAGACCTCAGCCTCCCAGTGAGGAGAAAACCGGATGCGCTGACCCACCGTCAGATTGAGCAGCGCCCGGGATCCGTAGAAACGGGTATTGGCATCGTTCATGGCCATGCGGCCCACATGCTGCCAGGAAATGCCGGCGTAGGCCCCCATGGCCCATTGCTGCTGCATCCCTGCGAAAAGTACCTCCCGGGGTACTCCGGGAATGCGGTTGCCCGAGTGGTCGCGGTCGCGGTCAGTAAAGTCGGTGAAATTAAAATGATTGTAGGAAAAATTGGCACGCACCGACAATTCATCGCCTGAGCGGCCCTGGTTTCCTCGCTGAGTCCATACGATCCAGTGTATTTCGGCTTCCACTCCGCGATGAAGGGATTCGCCGGCATTTTTCCCCACCCAGGCGTCTTCACCCACCCTTTCGGCCACCAGCAGGTCTTCGACCCGCATGCGGTAGAGGCTGAGATCGTAAAAGAACCCTTTGCCGGCACTTTGCCCACGTAAACCGAATTCGATGTTCCAGCTTTTCTCGGGCCGGATGTCCGGATTGATCCGTCCCCCGGGTGTGAGTGTCTCCGACAGAGCGGGAGGTGAAAACCCGTGGCTCAGCGTGGCAAACATCCTGTGGCGGTCATGGTATCTGAAGGCAGAACTGAGGCGGGGTGAAAAAATAAACCCGTAACTGTAGTTGCCCGAGAGGTCATTCTCGCCATGCTGGAACAGATCGAAGTACTTCAGGCTGTTGTGGTTCAGATTGCCCCCGGCCGAAAACACCCAGCGGTTGATCCGGGCATCGGCCTGAATGAACGCATTGAAAAAGCCTACCCTTTCCCTGTTGTCGCTGAACTTTTCGCCTACCCGTCCCTCACCGCCCGGGTTCTTATG
Organism: Bacteroidales bacterium; assembly: GCA_003560165.1. Lineage (GTDB taxonomy): Bacteria > Bacteroidota > Bacteroidia > Bacteroidales > UBA7960 > PUPG01. The sequence goes on along the minus strand of PWJC01000136.1, from coordinate 3,647 downwards.
ATTGCTGTACAGGTAGTTTTCCAGAAACGCTTCGCCGCCCCCGCTGAGTTCAACGTGGTTGCCTTCGAGGGGCCATTGCCGTCTCAGGCTGACACGGGTCCCGAGGGTGGACCTTTCTTCGAAAAATACGTCAAAAGGCCGCATTTCTTTTTCTTCGTGCCCTATCCAAAACAGGCTGGCTTCTGCAAACAGTTTCGCATGGATGCGGTAGAAGGTGTTCAAGCCGGCAAGCAGCCGGCTGCTGTTTTCGTATCCGCGGGTTTTCATCCAGTTATCGGCAGCCCGCCGGGGGCTTTCCATAAAGGTGAGGCTATCTATCGAACTCGGGATATGGGATTTAAGATCAGAAAAGGCTATCAGCAGGGTCATGTGGGTGTTTTGTCCCGCAGCGAACTGGGTTACCGAACTTAGGGCATCGCGGCGGTATTGGTTGTTCTGACGGTACCCATCACTCTGTGTATGGCTGTATACCAAGCTGCTGCCCCATCCATCTGCTGAAAAGTCGGCAAGCAGCGAGTTGCGGAACAGGCCGTAAGATCCGGTCTGCAGCGTATTGCTGAACCCGCTGCTGCGGGCTGCGGGTTGTCTGGCCCTTATAACAATGGTGCCTCCCAGTCCGGCCCCATAATGGCTGGTGGCAGGTCCCTTGATCACCTCCATGCTTTCGATGATTGCCGGATCGATGTCCTGAACAAAGCTCACCCCCGATGTATTGGTCAGGGGAATGTTGTTGAAGTAAGCCCTGATCTTTCCGGTGGCATAAGGTACCCTGGCTCCGATGCCACGAATGGTGACCCTGCTGGTGTTGGTGGCACCCTGGTGGGCAAATACCCCCGGTGCATAATCCAGGACAGGAAGGAGGTTGAATGCAGGTTTGCTTTGTTCCAGAACTTCTCCCCCAATGTAAGTAAGCGAGCCGGGCACATCCATGAGGTTTTGGGTGCGGCTGAAGGCAGTGACCACGGTTTCCTGCAGGTGAACCACCATGGTGTCGGCACCCAGGGTGTCGATAAAGAGGGTGTCGGGGGTTGCCGCATCTGCTGAAGCCAGGAGCCGGGCATAGGTTGCTTGCTGCCCGGTAAGAGCGAGCAGGAATAACAACAGCAAGAAAGGGCTTAAATATGCGTTTTGTCCAGCAAGCATGTGCAGATGAAACAGCATTCCTGGTCAATTGGTTCAGCTATCCTGATATTTTTCCCTGTGAAGCGGTCTATGCCAGTTTCTTTCTCAGAAACTGGGCGTTGATGGCCACCACCATCGTGCTCAGGCTCATGAAGATGGCTCCTACGGCCGGGCTGATCATGATACCAGCCCAAAACAGCACCCCTGCGCCCAGGGGAATGGCCACCACATTGTAAGCCGTGGCATAGATCAGGTTTTGGATCATTTTGCGATAGGTGGCCTTTCCGAACCCAATGAGCTTGACCACGTCTGCCGGGTTGTTTTCCACCAGCACGATGTCGGCGGTTTCAGCCGCCACGTCCGTGCCCGATCCGATGGCAATGCCCACATCTGCCTGTGCCAGCGCCGGAGCATCGTTTACCCCGTCGCCCACCATGGCGACGAATTTACCCTTTTGCTGCAACTCCTTGATCTTATCTTGTTTTTGATCGGGCATTACATTGGCAAAATACCCCCTGAGTTTTAATTTGCCGGCAATGCTCTTTGTTACTGTTTCGTTATCGCCGGTAAGAATATAGCAGTCGATACCCATTTTGTTCAATTTTTCAACCGACTCCACCGAAGTTTCCCGAAGGGAATCACTAAGGGCAATATAACCGGCAACTTCGTCATCAATTAAAACATAGACCAGGGTTTCCATTTCTTCCGGCTTTTGCTTGTCTTTTACTGATATCTCCTTTTTCTCAAGGTAAGCCGGGCTTACAATCTTCACCTCTTTGTCTTTCACCCGCCCCAGTATGCCTTCGCCCGACATGTTTTCCACATCGGAAGGATCGGGAATGTCCAGTTCTTTTTCACTGGCTTTGTTCACGATGCCGGTGCCGATGGGATGTTCCGATTCCTTTTCCACTGCAGCGGCATAGACCAGCACCTGGTTTTTGTCATATGTTTCATTTAGCGAGCCGTACCTGGAAACCCCGTACTTGCCCTGGGTCAGTGTGCCGGTTTTGTCAAACACCACCACATTGATTTTCCGGGAGTTTTCGAAGCTGGTGCGGTTGCGTATCAGCAATCCGCTGCTTGCCGACACCGAGGTGGATATGGCTACCACTAGGGGGATGGCCAGCCCAAGGGCATGAGGACAAGCGATTACCATCACGGTGACCATTCGGGTAAGGGCAAAATTGAATTCTCTTCCTGCCAACAGCCATGCCGTCAGGGTGAGTACCCCCACCGTAATGGCAATGATGGTAAGCCAGAAAGCTGCTTTATCGCCCAGGTGCTGGGTTTTTGATTTTTCCTTACTGGCTTTTTGTACCATATCGATCACCTTCGAAAGGAATGAATTCTCTCCTGCATTTTTCACGGTGATCTTCAAAGATCCTTTGGAGTTGACCGAACCTCCCACTACCTCATCGTCTTTCTTTTTCTTTACGGGTTTCGACTCGCCGGTTACAATTGACTCATCCACATAGGAGGTACCTTCATAAATGATGCCGTCGGCAGGGATCTTTTCGCCGGGCTTGACCAGGAGTTTGTCGCCCTCCCTGATCTCATCGGCTTTGATGTCTTCGGTGCCCGAATCACCGATGCGGTGTGCCGTATCGGGCATCAACTCCATAAGTTTGTCCAGGGCACTGGTGGCCCGCATCACCGATTTCATTTCAATCCAGTGTCCGGCAAGCATCACCACAATCAGGGTTGACAACTCCCAGAAAAATGGCTGGCCTTCGAGTCCGAAGACAACGGCCGAACTGTAGATATAAGCCACGGTGATGGCCAGGGATATCAGGGTCATCATGCCAGGCTGGGTTTTTTTCAGTTCGCCGGTCATCCCCTTTAAAAAGGGCCAGCCACCATAGAAATAAAGCAGCGACGACAACCCGAAGACCACAAAGGACCGTCCGGTAAAATCTACTTCAAAGCCGAACCAGCGCTGTATGGTGTCGCTCAGGACCAGAACGGGGATGGTCAGGATCAGCGCAATCCAGAAGCGCTTTTTAAAGTCTTCTGCCATGTGTTTGTGATGATCTGAGTGGTCATGGCCCCCATGCCCCCCTTTGTCGTCATGATGATGACCGTCTTTTTCACCGCGGCCATGCTCTTTATGATGGCTGTTGTTGTCCCGGTGGGATGCATGATCTTGCCGGCCGCCATGGCCATCATGGTCGGGTGGTTGTTCGTTTCCTTTTTTTTTCATCGGTTGATTATTTTATAATTCAACAAGGTGAAAGGGCGAAGACAGAAGACAGAAGACAGAATAGTGATGGGTTTAAGAGTTTAAGGTGTGAATATCAAATACTTAAGCTCAACTTTTTAGACTTTTCGACCTTTCGACTTTTCAACTTTTCAACTCTTCAACTCTTCAACTTTTCAACTCTTCAACTTTTCAACTCTTCAACTCTTCAACTTTTCAACTCTTCAACTTTTCAACTCTTCAACTTTTCAACTCTTCAACTCTTCAACTTTTCGACCTTTCGACCTTTCAACATTTTGACTTTCTGACCTGACTACTTACTACCTTT
>PWJC01000090.1 GCA_003560165.1 Bacteroidales bacterium | reverse complement strand
TTTCAACTTTTCAACTTTTCAACTTTTCAACTTTTCAACTTTTCAACTTTTCAACTTTTCAACTTTTCAACTTTTCAACTTTTCAACTTTTCAACTTTTCAACTTTTCAACTTTTCAACTCTTAAACCTATTTGGGGTTTCCCGGGTTTTTACCTGGCGCACTGACTGCGAGAAAAACTGTTTACATTATTTACATTATTCAAACACAAAACAATAAACAGATGAGAATACTTACCCTTATTGCCATGTTGATGTGCATGGCAGGCTGTTCGGGAAACAGCCCGGAAACGATCAACCACCAACTCTTCGACTCCGAAAAGCTGAGCTTTGCGGTCGATACCCTGGCTACCGGGCTTGAGAACCCATGGGGTATGGCCTTTTTGCCCGACGGCCGCATCCTGATCGCCGAACGGCCGGGAAGGCTCAGGATATGGGAAGACGGCACCCTGAAGGAAGGAGGTGTCGCCGGCCTTCCCGAAATCTGGGCGCGCGGAAAGGGCGGATTGCTCGATGTGGTATTGCACCCCGACTATACAAACAACCAGTGGATATACCTAGTACATGCCGCCACCGGAGAGGGTGACGGCGGCAGCACGGCCATATCGCGGGGCCGGCTGGAGGGCGACGAACTGCTGGATGTGGAAACCCTCTTTCACGGGAAACCCCATACCCGTGCCGGACAGCATTTCGGAAGCCGGCTGGTATTTGACGGCCAGGGATACATGTTCTCGACCATCGGCGACCGGGGCGTCATGGATACGGCACAGGACCTGGAAAGCCACAATGGAACTGTATTGCGGCTCCATGACGACGGGAGGGTGCCCGAAGACAACCCCTTTGCCGGAGATCCGGATGCCCTGCCCGAGATCTGGTCGTACGGCCATCGCAACATCCAGGGCATGCAATTCCGTCCCGGCTCGGATGAGCTATGGACACACGAACACGGTCCGAAAGGGGGAGATGAGATCAACATCATCCACCGCGGAGGGAATTATGGATGGCCCGAAGTAACCCACGGCATCAATTACGACGGCACCATCATCACCCCCGATACCACAAAGCCCGGCATGATCGACCCACTGCTCCACTGGACCCCATCGATCGCACCCTGTGGAATGACCTTCGTATACGGCGACCGCTATCCCGAATGGCAAGGCAACCTGCTTGTCGGCGCCCTGGCCAACCAGCACATCCACCGGGTCGAACTCCGGGACACGACAGTGGTGCATACCGAAAGGATACTGGAGGGGATGGCCAGGTTCAGGGACATCCGCCACGGACCCGATGGCTACCTCTATGTACTCACAGAGGAGCCCGGCCTTTTCTTCCGCATCATTCCACAGTAACCGGCCTTTTTGCCGGGCCGGCTGCAGCAGCCTGATTGCATTGCCGGTAGTTCCCCCCTCCCCGGGCGGGGCCAGTTGTTTATTGCCCTGCTGTGCCGGAATTTTCCTTCGTCTGTGTAAAACATCGAACGAAAATAATTCATGTATATTTGCGCTTTATTCACAGCCTATTAACCCAACACCTGTTCGTATGAAATACCATCTAACCTTCCTGATGGCGGCATTTGCCGCTTTTCAAATGCTGCCTCTGCATTCTCTGGCCCGGGACACGGTCCGGGAAGCCGGAGCCGAAACTTACCGCTTTACCCCCGTTGTGGAATTGCCGGCAACACCCGTAAAAAACCAGGCCAGCACGGGCACCTGCTGGAGTTTTGCCACCATTTCCTTTATCGAGTCCGAATTGATCAGAATGGGCAAAGGCGAACACATCCTCTCCGAAATGTTCATTGTTCGCCACAATTATATTAACCGGCTGCGCGACAATTACCTGCGCAGGGGCAAGGGCAACCTTGGTCAGGGCAGTCTGGCCCACAACGTGATGCATGTTGTTGCCAACCACGGCCTGATGCCCGGAGAAGCCTATTCGGGCATCAATTACGACGCAGAATCCCACAATCACCGCGAACTGAGCCGTTTTGTCAACGCCATCGGACAGGTACCTGTCGAACTACGCCGCGAAAGCCCCGAATACAGGAAGCTGGTGAACAGCCTGTTGGACATTTACCTGGGGCCAGTGCCGGAAACCTTTGAATACCGGGGGCAGACCTATACCCCCCCAACTTTTGCCAGATCACTTGACTTCAGGCCCGACGACTACGTCGAGATCACCTCGTTCAGCCACATCCCCTTCTATACCAGGGCACCCCTTGAAATTCCCGATAACTGGGCCCACGCACATTATTACAACCTGCCCCTTGACGAACTGATGCAGATCATGGATCATGCACTCCACAACGGGTACACCGTTAACTGGGACGGCGACGTGAGCGAAAAAGGCTTTTCTCATGCCAACGGACTGGCCATCAACCCCGATGTGGATGCCCCGGCCGATGATTATTCGACCACCGACAGAGCAAGGTTCGAAACCATGACCCCGGCCGAGATCCTTGAAGAAGCCTACCGCTTCGAAGCCCCCTTCCCCGAAATTCATGTTACCCAGGAGATACGGCAGCAGGGGTACGAAAACTTCACCACTACCGACGATCACCTGATGCACATCACCGGGATCACACAGGATCAGAACGGAACCAGGTACTACATCACCAAGAACTCCTGGGGTACCGACCGCAATGCCTTGGGTGGCTATCTGAATATGTCGGAGAGTTATGTTAGGGCCAAGACCATCTACATTATGGTGCACAAGCACGCCATTCCGCACGATATCAGGAGCAAGCTCGGGATATAATGCCCGGGCGCATGCCCGGGATGCCGGTTGTTCGCGATTTTTTTATACTTTTGCGGCTTAAAAAACAATGAACCCCCGACAAACAGCCTGCCGGTGAGATCGTGGCCGGCTGCGGGGTCACAAGAGGAGTTCACGATGCCGAAATATGCCGAATACAAAGCACTGGACCTGCCCCGGATCGGCGAGGAGATCAGGGCTTTCTGGGAAGAACACAATGTGTTTGAAAAAAGCCTGGAGTTACGCAAAGACGCAAAACCCTGGATTTTTTACGAAGGCCCCCCCTCGGCCAACGGCCTGCCGGGCATTCACCACGTAATGGCACGTACGATCAAGGACCTTTTTTGCCGTTACCGCACCCAGAAGGGCTCCCTGGTACACCGGAAAGCCGGCTGGGATACCCACGGCCTGCCCGTGGAGATCGGCGTGGAAAAACTCTTGGGCATTACCAAGGAAGACATCGGCAAAACCATCTCCATTGCCGACTACAACGCCGCCTGCCGCAAAGACGTAATGAAATACAAAGACACCTGGGATGAACTGACCCGCAAAATGGGATACTGGGTCGACCTTGGCGATCCATACATCACCTTCGACAACAAATACATCGAAACGGTATGGCACCTGCTGGGCAAGCTTTATGAAAAAGGGCTCCTGTACAAGGGCTACAGCATACAACCCTATTCGCCGGCAGCAGGAACCGGGCTGAGCACCCACGAGCTGAACCAGCCGGGGTGTTACCGGATGGTGAAAGACCATTCGCTGACCGCACAGTTCAAGGTGATCCAAAACAAGGACTCCGCCTTCCTGTTCGACGATACGGACGCGGAGGTCTTCTTTCTGGCCTGGACCACCACCCCCTGGACCCTGCCCAGCAATACGGGACTTGCCGTGGGCAGGCATATCGACTACGTAAAGGTAAAGACATTTAACCCCTATACCCACCAACCGATACAGGTGGTGCTTGCAAAAGAGCTGCTCGACCGCTTCTTCGACCCCGCCCGGGACGGCCTGCCGCTTACCGGATACAGTGCGGGCGACAGGCAGATCCCCTATGCCGTCGTTTCCACCTTTGCCGGCGAACGACTCGAAAACATCCGGTACGAGCAGCTCCTTCCCTATGCCCGGCCCGAAACAGGCAACCCGTTCAGGGTGCTCCCGGGCGATTTCGTCACCACTGAAGAAGGGACCGGCATCGTTCATATCGCTCCCAGTTTTGGTGCCGACGACTTCAGGATGGGACAGCAATACGGACTGGGTTCGCTGACCATGGTCGACAAGCACGGGAAGTTTGTTGATGAAATGGGCGAATTTGCCGGAAGGTATGTCAAGCCCGAATACGCCCCCGAAGACGCCCCTCCCGAAGAGCGGCCGGTGGATGTGGACATCATCATCAAACTGAAGACCGAAAACCGGGCATTCAGGGCCGAAAAGTACGAACATTCCTACCCCCATTGCTGGCGGACCGACAAGCCCATACTGTATTATCCGCTCGATAGCTGGTTCATACGGACCACGGCGGCCAAAGACCGGATGATCGAACTGAACAGGACCATCAGGTGGAAACCCGAAAGCACCGGAACGGGCCGCTTCGGCAACTGGCTCGAAAACCTGCAGGACTGGAACCTGAGCCGTTCGCGCTACTGGGGGGTGCCCCTGCCCATCTGGGTCACCGAAGACAGGGAAGAACAAGTGTGCATCGGCTCGGTAGCCCAGCTCAAAGAAGCCATACAGCAATCTGTCGAGGCGGGGTTTATGGACAGCAACCCCCTGAACGATTATACCCCCGGCGACAACTCGGAAGGGAACTACAGGGGGTTCGACCTGCACCGGCCCTGGGCCGACGAGGTCATTCTGGTATCGCCCAGCGGAAAGAAAATGTACCGCGAGCCCGACCTGATCGATGTCTGGTTCGACAGCGGGGCCATGCCCTATGCCCAATACCACTACCCCTTCGAACAGGCGGAGTTGTTCGGCGAAACCTTCCCGGCCGATTTCATTGCCGAGGGGGTCGATCAGACCAGGGGCTGGTTCTTTACCCTCCATGCCATCTCGAGTATGCTCTTCGATTCGGTGGCCTTTAAGACCGTGGTGTCCAACGGCCTGGTCCTCGACAGGGCGGGCAACAAAATGTCGAAGCGGTTGGGCAATGCCGTTGATCCGTTCAAAACCATCGAAGAATACGGCCCCGATGCCACAAGATGGTATATGATCACCAATGCCCAGCCCTGGGACAACCTCAAGTTCGACCTGGAGGGGGTGGCCGAGGTCAGGCGGAAGTTTTTCGGCACTCTCTACAACAGCTATGCGTTTTTCGCCCTCTATGCCAACATCGACGGATTTACCTGGGCGGAAGAGGAGGTTCCATACCCCCGGCGCCCCGAGATAGACCGCTGGATATTGTCGGAACTCAACACCCTCACCGACAAAGTTGGGCAATGCTATCAAGACTTTGAACCAACCCGGGCCGGACGCCTAATTCAGGAATTTACCGACGAACACCTGAGCAACTGGTATGTACGGCTGAGCCGGCGGCGCTTCTGGAAAGGGGAGTACAGCCAGGACAAAATATCGGCCTA
>PWJC01000092.1 GCA_003560165.1 Bacteroidales bacterium | reverse complement strand
TGACACAACTGGCCTTCAATATGGAGTCCAACGCCACCCTCTGCAAGCAGGCAAGAGAACTGGGGCGGGAGTACGTACTGCAGATCAGGGGCACAGTTAAGGAAAGAAGCAACAAAAACCCGAAAATGCCTACCGGGGATGTGGAGATCATTGTTTCGGAGCTGGAGATCCTCAATGAGGCAAAAACCCCTCCCTTCACCATCGAAGACGATACCGACGGGGGGGAGGAACTGCGGATGAAGTACCGTTACCTGGATGTCCGCCGCAACATGGTACGCCGGAACCTGGAACTGCGCCACAGTATGGCCCTTGAAACCCGGAAATACATGCACGAACAGCAATTTATCGAAGTGGAAACTCCGGTGTTGATCAAATCCACCCCTGAAGGGGCCCGTGATTTCGTAGTGCCTTCAAGAATGCACCCCGGTGAGTTCTATGCCCTGCCCCAATCACCCCAAACCTTCAAGCAATTGCTGATGATCGGTGGCCTCGACAGGTATTTCCAGATCGTGAAGTGCTTCAGGGATGAAGACCTGCGGGCCGACCGGCAGCCGGAGTTTACACAGATCGACTGTGAAATGTCTTTTGTAAGCAGGGACGATGTACTTGAAACCTTTGAAGGACTGGCAAAACATTTGTTCAGGGCGGTAAAGGGCGTAGACAATATTTCTTTTGACCGGATGAGCTACCGGGATGCCATGACATACTATGGTACCGACAAACCCGACACCCGTTTCGGGATGCGTTTTGTGGAATTGAATGAACTGGTCCGGGAAAAGGGGTTCAAAGTATTTGACAATGCAGAACTGGTGGTTGGTATTTGTGCAGAAGGATGTGCCGGGTACAGCCGAAAACAGCTGGATGCCCTCACCGATTGGGTGCAACGCCCCCAAATCGGCGCAAAAGGTCTGGTTTACGTAAAATATAATGAAGATGAAAGCTTTAAATCTTCTGTCGACAAGTTTTTTACTCAGGAACAGCTTCGTTCCTGGGCAGATGTCATGGGAGCCAAAGCGGGCGACCTCCTGCTCATTCTGGCCGGTGACATACATGCCACCCGAAAAGCATTGGGTCAGCTCAGGCTGGAAATGGGAAACAGGCTGGGGCTGAGAAACCCCGATACCTTCGCCTGCCTGTGGGTCACGGATTTCCCCTTGCTGGAGTGGGACGATGTAAGCTCCCGTTTCTACGCCATGCACCACCCGTTTACCTCCCCGTTGAAAGAAGATATTCCCTTGCTTGAAACAGAGCCCGGAAGTGTCCGGGCCAATGCTTACGACATGGTGATCAACGGTGTAGAGATCGGCGGGGGATCCATCCGTATCTACGACCGTCCCTTGCAGGAAAAAATGTTTGATGCCCTCGGCTTCACCCCTGAGGAAGCAAAAAGACAGTTTGGGTTTTTGATGGAGGCCTTTCAGTACGGGGCACCACCCCACGGTGGCGTGGCATTTGGGTTTGACCGCTGGTGCGCCCTGTTTGGCGGCTCAGAAAGCATCCGCGACTACATCGCCTTTCCGAAAAACAATGCCGGCCGCGACGTAATGATCGACAGCCCTGGACCCATCGATCCGCTTCAGATGGAGGAGCTCCACCTGAAACTCGCAAAAGATCAGGCATAGTAAAAGACCACAAGCAAACCCCCAGGCATGTTCTCCGTCAGTAAAATATCCGTTCAGTTTACCGGCGAGCTGCTTTTTGATGAGGTGTCGTTCATCATCAACAAGCGCGACCGCATTGGCCTGGTCGGCAAGAACGGGGCGGGCAAAACCACCCTCATGAGGATCATCAGCGGGCACCTCAGCCCTGAAACAGGGAGTGTTTCAATGCCTTCGGATGCCCGGGTGGGTTATCTGCCCCAGGAGATGCAGCTTACAGGTCGTCAGGGGGTGATGGAGGAAGCCCTGAAAGCTTTCTCCGAAGTAAGGGCTCTCGAAAAAAACATCGGGAAGCTGACCACGCAAATTGGCGAATGCACCGATTACGGCAGCAAGGAGTACCAGCAGCTGACCCAACGGCTGTCGGACGCCAACGAACGCTACCACCTGCTGGGAGGCTCCACACAGGAAGCAAGGGCCGAAAAGGTTTTGCTGGGTCTGGGTTTTGTCCGGAACGAGCTGGGACGTCCCATGGCCGAGTTCAGTGGGGGTTGGCAGATGCGGGTGGAACTGGCCAAACTGCTGCTGCAGGGCCCGGAGCTCTTGTTGCTGGATGAGCCGACAAACCACCTCGACATTGAATCCATACAGTGGCTGGAGGAATTCCTGATCGACTATTCCGGCGCCGTGATGATGGTGTCGCACGACAGGGCGTTCCTCGACAACATCACCACCCGCACCATCGAAATCAGCCTCGGAAAAATTTATGACTACAAGGCATGTTATTCCGATTATGAACTGCTGCGTCAGGAACGCATGCAACAGGAAATGGCCGCCTACAACAACCAGCAAAAGGAAATTGCCCAGGTAGAGCGCTTTATCACCAGGTTCAGGGCCAAGGCCACCAAGGCAAGGCAGGTACAGTCGAGGGTCAAACTTCTGGAAAAGATGGAAAGAATAGAAGTGGATACCTTGGACACCAGCGCCATACATTTCCGTTTTCCCGAGGCCCCTCCCTCGGGCAAGGTCAGCCTTGAAGCCGGCAACATCAGCAAAAGCTATGGCCCCAAGCAGGTGTTGTCTGATTTGAACTTCATGATCGGGCGGGGGGAGCGCATCGCATTTGTCGGACGCAACGGCGAAGGCAAAACAACACTGGCCCGCATCATTACCGGCGAACTCGAACACCAGGGGGAGCTGAAACTGGGGCATCGGGTAAAGATCGGTTATTTTGCTCAGAATCAACCTGAGAGTCTGGATGCAGACAAAACCGTATTCGAAACCCTGGACGATGCAGCCAGGGGCGAAGTCAGAAAACACATCCGCAGCATACTGGGTGGGTTTTTATTCAGCGGCGACGACATCGATAAAAAAGTGAAGGTGCTTTCGGGAGGCGAAAAATCAAGGCTGGCCATTGCCAGGCTCTTGCTTGAGCCCGCCAACCTCCTGGTGCTTGACGAACCAACGAACCATCTGGATATGCGCTCAAAGGATATCCTGAAAAATGCCCTCCTTCAATACGGGGGAACCATCATCCTGGTATCGCACGACCGCGATTTCCTGCAAGGGCTTACAGACAAGGTGTTCGAGTTCAGGGATCGGCGAATCAGGGAATTCATGGGCGACATATACGACTTTATCGCCACCCGCCAGATCGATTCGCTCGCCGCCCTGGAGTCGGGGAAACAGGAAAAGCGGCAGGAGGGCTTCACAGCGTTAAGTGATGGGAAAATTTCGTACGAAAAGAAAAAAGGACACGAAAGGCAGCTTCGCAAGCTTCAAAAATCCATTGCCCGCTGCGAAGCCGAAATAGAGGCATTGGAAAAACAGATTGTTTCGATCGAGGCCCTCATTGCCGATCCCACCCTCGATCAGGCGAAGGTCGAAAACGGTGAGTTATTCCTGGAGTATGAAAGCCTGAAGCAAGGCCTGAGGCGGCAGGAAGCCGCCTGGGAAGCCGCACATATGGAACTGGAATCCCTGAACAAGGAAGCAGACGCACAAAGACAAACGGGAAAAGCCAGATGAATGCAAAGAGACAGTAAAGGGGAAGGGGGGACAGCAAATGAAATAATGGAAAACAATGGATAAACCCCTGAAGGAATTCCTCGAACAGTATAAAAAAAAGGTAGCCGGTCTGGAAAAACGCAAGCACATCGCCTATTTTAACGCGGCCGTTACCGGAAATCCCCGATTTTTTGAAGAATACGCCAACCTGGAAATAGAACATACCCGGTTGTTGAGCAAGGCATCAGATTTTTCCTTTCTCGAATCGGTTACGAAGTCCAAAGACATCAGCAAACCCATCCTCAAACGCCAGGCAAAGGTATTGCACCATGTTTACAAGGCACACCAGCTACCCACCGGGCTTCAGGAAGAGATCATACAACTGGAAACCCGGATAGCGAATAAATTTTCGGTATTCCGCGCCGAGGCCGGTGGCCGGCGGCTTACCGACAACCAAATGGAGGAAGTGCTTGCATCTTCGGCCGACAGCCAGCGGGTCAGGACGGTATGGGAAGCTTCGAAACTGGTTGGCGCTCTGGTGGAAGCAGATGTCAGGCAACTGGTAAGCCTCCGGAACAAGGCAGCAAACCTGCTGGGATATCCCGATTACCATCAGATGAGCCTGCAGTTGAGCGAGCAGGACCCCGGCGAGGTAAACGCCCTTTTTGATCACCTGGACGACCTGACCCGGGAGGGATTTTCTGCCATTAAAGAGAGGATCGACCATTTTCTGTCCGCAAAGTTCGGGCTGCCTGCCAACGGTCTGCGCCCCTGGCACTACCAGGACCGTTTTTTCCAGGAAGCTCCCTCCGGTGTCCTGGAATTGGATCTCGATCCTTTTTATGCCGGGAAAGACCTGGTGGCCATTACGGCCAATTACTTCAGGGGGATCCACCTGCCTGTCGATGATCTGTTGAAAAACAGCGACCTTTTTGAAAAACCCGGAAAGAACCAGCATGCGTTCTGCATCCACATCGACCGCTATGGGGATGTGCGTGTGCTATGCAACCTGAAACTCAACCGCCGGTGGATGAACACCCTGCTCCATGAATACGGACATGCGGTGTACGAAAAGTATTATGCCGCCGGCCTGCCTTTCGTGCTGAGGGAACCAGCCCATATTTTTGTTACCGAAGCCGTGGCCATGTTTTTCGGAAGGCTGGCTTCCAATCCGATGTGGATGCATGAAATGGGCATCATCAGCCTGGAAAAGGCCGGGAAACTCATAGCCCCGAGCCGGGACTACCTGCAGATGGAGCAACTGGTGTTTTCACGCTGGGTCCAGGTGATGTACCGTTTTGAACAATCCATGTATGCCAGGCCTGAACAGGACCTGAATCGCTTATGGTGGGAGCTGGTGCAGCGATACCAGCAGCTGACACCCCCCGACGACATCAGGGGCGCACATTGGGCATCCAAGATCCATGTGGCCACAGCCCCCTGTTATTACCACAATTACCTGCTGGGCGAACTGCTGGCCTCCCAGTTCTATGCCCACATCGGCACAAAGGTTTTGAGCGGGAAGGGCCACCAGGCGGCCGGCTACAGCCATTTGCCCGAAATAGGCAGGTTTTTCCGCGAAAAGGTGTTTGCAGACGGGGCCAGCATGCCCTGGCAGCAGCTAATCCGCAAGGCCGCCGGCCAGGATCTGGACCCCGGTTTTTATGCCCGGGAGTTCACGGCCTGAGCATTGCCGGCTATCGGGCAAAATGGCTTTCGGCCCGGCTCTCTCTCAGGAACAGAAAATAATTGAAGAAAAACACAAAAAAGGTCAGCCCGGCCTGGGTATCGATGGTGTCTTCGGCAAGCATGGATGCCATGAAGATCACAAAAAAAGCCAGAAAGTCAGACCGTCGGAACTTTCCGAGCTTCAAGGGGGGATACACCATGGCAAGCACGATCCAAAAAAAACCGGCAAGCCCGAACTGCACTGCAAAGGAAAGATATTGGTTGTGGGGTTTCATCCAGCGCTCGAACTCCAGGGCCGAACCGATTTGTTCCAGGCCGAAGGCAGAAGCCACCCGGACATCGCCGGTCCCCCACCCGAACAGGGGCTTCTCTGCGGCAGCCCTGAGGCCGGCCTGCCAGAACTCCAGCCTTTGTGCCAGGCTATGCCCCTCAGGATTCCCCCCGACACCGTACTGCTTCAGCTCCCACAGCGACTGGTGGATTCGGACAATGAGCCAGGGCCAGCGCCGGTAATGGGTGTTGGTAACCCCTTGCTCCACCGCCCTGATTTCTTCTTGTGTCAGCTGGCCAAGAGCTTCAGCATCCTTGCGCAACCCCCTGGAGCTCAGATAGCGGTAAAGGACGTCCCTGAGCGGCTGCCCCCTGGGATCTGTTGCGTCGAAATCGATTTTGCTGAGGTGGTTCCAGGCATCCCTGATCTCCTCTTCGGCAATATAGATGTACACCAGGTGGCCGTTTTCCCTCACCGGTGCCTGCCTGTCGTGCAGGTACTCTGCTCCCATAGACGTAAGCCGGTCGAGAGCAGAAAGGTCGGTGTCTACCTCCTGGTTCACATGCTTCCAAAGCACGAAAAACAGCAATAACACGCCCAGGAACGAGACAGACATTGCAGCGAGGGCTGCGAACCTCCAGCGGGCTTTCCCATAGAGGAATTTACGGATCAGAAAAACAGCAACAACCAGCAGAAAGACCCCGACGCCCGACATTGATTGCAGGAGGAACAAATATAGAAGATGCCAGGCGGCCAAGGCAAGGCATATGCGCTGCCAGACCGGATAGCGGGCAAAGTCATACCTGCCCTGCCAGAACAACAGCACAACCGAAAGGGCCACCATCAGGCTCATCCTGATATGCGAAATAAAGGGAGAGAGCTCGCGGTAGTCAGTGTATTCACCTTTAAAAAGCACAGAAAGACTAAACAGGGAAACCACGCTGATGCTTCCGGCAAAAGCCATCGGCAACCATTTTTTTGTTCCCGGATAAAGAGGTGGGGAGGTAGCCACTACCAGGGTCAGCAACAAAACAGGTAGGCGGGACTTCAGGGTGCTGATGCCATCAGCCAGGTTGGAAGAATAGAACAGGGCCAACACATGAACCAGGTAAATGGAGGCGAACACCATGGCCGCCCTGTTGGAGGCAAACAAGCGTATTTTTCCCTTCAGATTACCCCTGGCCAGCCAGTTCACCACAATGATGATCTGGGCAAGGCTCATCAGAAATACCGAAGAGGGCAATCCGATGGCCAGCAGCATCAGCCCGCCGAAGTACACATGCGTATGCAGGGCATCCCGCCGGGAAACCGGCATATATAATAAATCCTCCATTACTTCCCTCCGGCCAGCTTCCCCCTGTAAAGGCCGGGATCGGCAAATACCCTGAGGGCTTCAGCTACATCGGGATCGGCATCAAGCGAAGCCTTGACCCGGCCCATTTGATAATAATACCGGGAAACGATCTCTTCTTTGAGCAATTGTTCTATTTCCGGCCGAAAGTTGGTCAGGTCCTGCTCCTTTTCGCGGACTATGTTCTGTCTGAGACGCTCAAGTTCAGGCTGGAGAACTTCGTAGTAAGATTCATCCCTGGTAGCCTCTGCCAGGCGGCCGAGCAGTTCCTCGCTCCGGGTCTGATAACGAAAGTCCTTGCCGGAAATGAAGTTCTGAAAGTCCTGATAGATTTCATCGGTAATCTCAAACCGCTCTGCTTCGGCGATGCTTTCGTGCTGGCGGCGGAACCAGGTGGCATAATCAAAGATCATAAACTGGCTGAGCAGGGCCTGGGTCAGATGGCCGGGGAAGGCCTGGGTGACCTTCAGATCGGGATCAATACCCCCGCCATCGTATACCACCCTGCCCCCATAAGTCTGATGGGGCAATTGAAGGGTATCGGGAATGGCCGCCACGCTTCCGTCCTCCCTCCGTTCGGCGTAGTTGATCGATTGGATGCTGCGGCCGCTGGGTATGTAATATTTGGCCACGGTCACCTTGAGCTGGGTATTGTAACTGAGCGGAACCACATTTTGAACCAGCCCCTTGCCAAATGAACGCCGGCCGATGATCACGCCTCTGTCGTAATCCTGTATGGCGCCGGCAACGATCTCGGAGGCGGAGGCACTGCCACGGTTTATCAGCACAGCCAGGGGGATATCCGGCTCAAGGGGGTCGTTCAATGTGCGGTGGGTGCTTTCTCTCTCCTGAAGCCGGCCTTTGGTACGCACGATCTCCCTGTCTTTTTCAAGGAAGAGGTTGGCGATGTTCACCGCTTCGTTCATAAGGCCTCCCCCGTTGTTGCGAAGGTCGATCACCACGCTTTCCACATCATGCTCTTTTTGCAACTGCGTCAGGGCATCCCTTACTTCACGGCCTGCATTCCGTGTAAAACCGGTCAGTTTTACGTAGGCAGTGGTTTGGCCGATCATGCCGAAATAGGGGATGTTGTCGATGCGGACCACTTCGCGTTCCAGACTCAGCCTCCTGGGCGACTCCTCCCCTTCGCGGCTGATCAGCAGGCTCAGGCTGGTTCCCGGCTGGCCCATCAGCAACGTTCTGACCTGCTCTTCGTCCCGGCTCCTTACAGACTGCCCGTTAACTTCAAGGATGATGTCGCCAGGCATCAGGCCGGCCCGGTAAGCCGGGAAACCCTGATAGGGCTCTGCGATCATCACGAATTCGCCCCTGGGTTGTATCAGGGCACCGATGCCACCATATTGACCGGTGGTCATGAACCTGACGTCTTCAATGTCCGACTCGGGTATAAAATTGGTATATGGGTCGAGCGTTTGAAGCATCTCGTCGATACCTGTTTTCATCACTTCCGAAACATTGATGTCGTCAACATAATTGACGATCAATTCGCGGAAAAGGGAGGAAAAGATATCCAGGTTCTTCGAAATTTCGAAGTTTTTGCTTCCATAGCCCGACAGCATGACCGACACGGTCAACAGCGCCACGGACAGCAAGACGATCTTTGCCTTGCGGGAACCCTGTTTGAGGAGTTGTTTCATAGTTTTGCTATTTATAATATTTCGGTTCAACTCACTTCCTTCCGACCTCCGTCTTCGGGCTTCCGTCTTCAACCTTCCGTCTAAGGAACGGGGTCAAAGCCGCTCCCCCCCCAGGGATGGCAGGAGGCAAACCGCTTCAGGGTCAGCCAGCCGCCCTTGTATGGGCCGTGCTTTCTGACGGCCTCCAGGCCGTATTGCGAACAGCTGGGGGCATAGCGACAGGAAGGCGGCAGATAGGGCGAAATAGCCCCCTGGTAAAACCGGATCAACCCGATGCATACCCCCGAAAGGGCTTTATTTATGGTTTTGCGTATCGTTCTCATATGGCTGATCGCCTGATCCTTGGCCCCCTGCACCGGAGTGTTCTGCCCCCCGGTTCGAAATCCTGTTTTGAACCTCTTTCAATGCCGCGGTCACGGCCTCTTCTATTGCAGAATAGGGCAACGTCTTTTTGGATACATAGATGAATGCCAGAAGGCAATGGGACCCCCTGCCCTGTAAAAACGTGTAAAATGGGCTTTTGTTTTTCCGGTAGGCCTCTTTCACCAGCCTTCTGATCCGGTTCCTTTCAACCGCCTTTTTGAAGAGCCTGCCCGGAACGGCTACCAGGCATTTGGCCGGATACGAAAAAACGGCAGCCGGGGGCAGGGGTCTTTTACCGGGCCACGACAGTCCGGGATACCCGGGCCCGTCAACAAAAAAAAGGACCTTGAAAGGATACACGAACAAATGCTCACCTTTGGCGAACAACAGCTTCTTCAGACGGACACTGCCCAGCCTTTCGCTTTTTTTATAGGTATACATCCCGCTAGCTCATCTGGTTGATGCTGTGGAAGTTGCTCCTGAAAAGGACTTTTGGCTTATTTTTTTCCCTCCTCAAACAGGTACTCTTCAATGGCCATGATCATGGAAGGGGCTGTTTTGGTCGGTGCAGGGATCTGCACCCTGAACCCTTCCTTCTCAGCAGCCCTTGCCGTTGCCTTGCCATAAGTGGCAATTACGGTATCTCCCTGATCAAAGTCAGGAAAATTCTGGCGCAGCGATTGAATGCCAAAAGGGCTGAAAACGACTATCATCTGGAATTTATCGATATCGATGTCGGTGAGGTCTTCGGGAACCGACCGGTACATGGGCGCTGCCGTGAAGGGTATTTTGTTTTGCCGAAGCAACTGGGGGATCTCTTTCTTGTGGTTCTCGGTGCAGGGATACAGGAACTTTTCATCGCGATGCTTTTTGATCATGTCAAGCAACTCGGCAAAATGATTTTTCCCATAAAAGATCTTTCGCTTCCTGAACTGCACGTATTTTTGAAGGTAAAGTGCAATGGCCTCGGATGTGCAAAAATACTTCAACTGATCCGATACCTGCACCCGGAGTTCCTCGCACAGGGCAAAAAAATGGTCGATAGCATGCCTGGAAGTAAAAATGATGGCTGTATAATCAGGTACCTGGACGCGTTGTTTCCTGAATTCCTTAGCCCCTATGCTCTCTACCTTGATGAACTTTTTAAAACTCAGCTCAAGGTTAAATTGCTTACTCAGATCGGCATAGGGAGATTTGTCATTCTCAGGGGGTGGTTGCGATATCAATACATGCTTGATTTTCAATGGGGAATCTCCTGTTTATTTAGTTATTATGATAACAAATAATCTAGATATATACTACGTTTCCAGCAAATAGGCCGAAGTGAGTTTTCCTAATACCAGCAAGGGTGCCAATTCGACGGCACAAAGGTACAAAAATAAGTAATACATCGAAAAACCGGATTCCCTCCCTCCAAGAAACGCACCCCTGCCAAGCTTGTAGGCATTGATGGCCCCCAGCAGAATCCAAGCCATAATCAACACCTGCACAGAGGGCTTGTAAGCATTGTAAAATACCAGCGGCAATAGCAGCAGGCCTGCAAACTGGTTGAATACAAAAACGTTTTTAAGATACACATAGGTGGCTCTTTTTGTTTGAAACACCCAGGCTACCAGGTAAAGCAAACCAGCCTTCAGGGCATAGGACAGGGCCAGAAGCCCCACAACAATCAGGTAGATCAGCCCGGGATGGATCTCCTGCCACCGGACAAGCCATTCACCCTGTTGAAGGGTCTGAAACACGAGCAGGGAGATCACGGCCAGAAAATGCGCAAAAAGCAAATAGGTAGGAGTCTGGAAAAAAAAACTGCTGTCTTTGTCAAGCTGGTAAAAAAACCGCAGTCCCACAACAGCCAGCAAGATTTGGCGAACCTTTAACGGGAAGAGGTAGCGTGCGATGGCGACCATGAACAATCCGGCCAGGAATGCCCAGACAATCCAGTCGTCTGCCAGGCCCTGCTGCCTTAACTCGGGGATCAGGTCGCCGGAAACCGGCAGCAAATGAGGGCTGTCAAAAAGCACGGCCTGATTCGGGGATGCATCTATGCTTACAGGCTCCGCTGCCGGGGACGGAGGTGGCAGGGAGCCCTTTCCGCTGCTGGCAGCCCCTGCCAAAATGAACAAGGCCGTCAGGCAGAGTTTCAGAACGGTGATGCTTGATTTGTAAAACATGCAGGCAAGAAGATGGGTTTATGCAAAGTTACGTGTTTTTGTCCTGTCGGGACCTTGTTAAAATTTCGATCAGTTTTTCCTCTGCCCCCACCCTGACCATTAAAAAATAACAGAATTCGCTTGGCGAAATTTCAAATAAAGCCTACTTTTGTTGACCTTTGAAATTCAACAATATCCCTCTTTAACTTACCAATCATCCCTTCCTATGAAGCTACTCGATTCCATAAAGCAGAAAGCAAAAAATAAGGACAAAACCATCGTTTTACCCGAGGGCACCGAAGAGCGAACCCTCAAAGCGGCCAATGTGGTCATCTCCGAAAAAATTGCCAATATTATCCTGCTGGGCAATGAAGAGACCATCATGAAGGAGGCCGGAAAACTCGGGCTGAAGGCCATTGAGCAAGCCCGGATCATTGATCCGGCCAATTTCGGTGAAAAAGAGCATTACACCAACATGCTTTACAAGATCAGGAAGCACAAAGGCCTTTCGTTGGAGGAGGCAGCGGAGCTGGTCGAAGACCCCCTGTACCTGGCCACATTGCTGATCAAAGACGGAGCAGCAGACGGAGAGGTGGCCGGTGCCATGAATGCCACAGGCAATGTGTTGCGACCCGCTTTCCAGATCGTAAAGACCCTTCCGGGCATCAGTGTGGTATCGGGGGCCTTTCTGATGATCATGAAAGAGTCGCATTGGGGCGAAAACGGCATCCTTGTATTCGCAGATTGCGCCGTGCATCCCGATCCCACCGCCAGGGAACTGGCTGAAATTGCCGTGATGACGGCCCGCACCACCCGGTCTATCGTGGGAGTGGAGCCCAGGGTGGCCATGCTGAGCTTCTCTACCAAAGGAAGTGCCAGTCACCCGATGGTCGATAAAGTGGTTGAGGCAACCAGGCTGGCTATGGAAATGGACCCTGGCTTGAAGATCGATGGTGAATTACAGGCAGATGCTGCCATTGTTGAATCGATCGGCAAGAGCAAGGCCCCCGACAGCCCCATTGCCGGAAAGGCCAATGTGCTTATATTCCCAAGTCTGGAAGTGGGGAACATTGCCTACAAGCTGGTTCAGCGCCTGGCCGGGGTCGAAGCGGTCGGACCCGTACTCCAGGGCATGGCCGCCCCGATCAACGATTTGTCGAGGGGCTGTTCGGTCGACGACATTGTCAACCTGGTGGCCATCACGGTCAATCAGTCGGCCGGCGAATAAGCCGGCACCATCAGCCAACACACAAACTATCACGTCAATCTTTTAACGCAAACAAACAAATGAAAATCTTAGTTCTCAATTGCGGAAGTTCATCCATTAAGTACCAATTGATCGACATGGCCAACAATGCCGAGTTGCTGGCCAAGGGATTGCTGGAAAGGGTCGGTTTGAAAGACAGCGAATTAAAGCACCAGCCCAAAGGCAAGGAGCCTTATATGCTGATCCAGGATGTAAAAAACCACCAGACAGGCATCGATTTGATTCTTAAAGCCCTGCTTGACCACAACCACGGGGTTATCAAAAGCGTAAACGACATCCTCGCAGTGGGTCACAGGGTGGCTCACGGAGGAGAAAAGTTCAGTGCCAGTGCCCTGATCAACGTGGAAGTGAAAAAGAACATCGAAGAGGTGATTGATCTGGCGCCTCTGCACAACCCGGCCAACCTTAAAGGCATTGTTTCGATGGAGAAACTGCTCCCCTCGGTACCCCAGGTGGCTGTTTTCGATACCGCCTTTCATCAGACCATCCCCCCCCATGCCTATATGTACGGACTTCCCTATGAACTTTACGAGGAGGAAAGGATACGGCGCTACGGCTTCCACGGGACCAGTCACAAATATGTATTTGAAAAAGCATGCGATGCCTTGTTCCTGCGAAAGGATCATGTAAAGGCCATCACCTGCCACCTGGGCAATGGGGCCTCCATTGCAGCCATTTCCAATGGCAAGTCGGTAGATACCTCCATGGGGCTTACACCTGTCGAAGGCCTCATCATGGGTACGCGTACCGGCGATCTCGACCTGGGCGCCTTGCTCTACATCATGAACAAGAGAAACCTCAGTGTGGATGAGGCGAACAATCTGATCAACAAAAAGTCAGGAATGCTGGGCATCAGCGGCGTCTCCTACGATATGCGTGATATTGAGACAGCGGCTTGGGAAAATGGGCATAAGCGGGCTCAGTTGGCCCTGGACATGTACGTTTACCGAATCAGGAAATACATCGGTGCCTATGCAGCCGCCATGGGCGGGGTCGACCTGATTATTTTCACTGGCGGAGTGGGCGAGAACGGTCCGGAAACCAGGGAGCTCATCTGCAAAGACATGGACTTTCTGGGTGTCAGTTTTGATGCAGAGAAAAACACCGGTTTGCGCGGAAAGCTCGAGATGATCTCCAGGCATGACTCCCGTGTAAAGGTCATGGTGGTTCCCACCAACGAGGAACTGGTGATTGCCCACGACACCCTGAGGGTCGTGGCCCAGCACGACAACAACGAAGAGATCTGACGACTGCAGTACAAGCCGGCTTCACTCGTTCATTTTTTTTGACTTCGGAAAGGTTGAAGACAGAAGCAAATCCGCATGCTCCTTTCATTATCAGCAAAACTATACCTGGGGGTATTTTTTGAGCAGCTCGAAGGGTTTCATCAGCAAGTCGACATATTGTGCGCGGCGGTATGCATAGGGATCCTTTACATTGTCCTTTGAGAGCTTGCCCCTGAATTCGGCCACGCTCCCATATCCGGTATCTTCCATCCAGCCGGAAAATTCATCCAGCATTTTCCCGATGTGAGGGATCTTGTTTTTGTAAAGGGTGCTCACAACCTGCACACAATCTGCTCCGGCCAGTATCATCTTCACCATGTCTTCACCGGTAAAGATCCCGGTATTGCTGCAAATGCTGCCTTTGATCTCGTTATACAACATCCCGGCGTAACGCAATGGCAGCCGGTAATCATTGGGATGGCTCAAATTAAAGGGAAACTGGTGGTCCTGCTTCCGAAGGTCGATGTCCGGCTGGAAAAGCCGGTTGAATAAAACAAAGCCGGCAACACCGGCCTCATCCATCTGGCGGATCAAAGCCAGGGGGTTGGTATAGAAGAAACTCAGTTTCACGCTAATCGGGATCTTAATCGATTGTTTCACGTTTTTGAGGATCTGCAATTGCTCCTTTTCAAGATTCTGCGAACTCTTGTCAAAACTATCGGGCGAGGCATAAAAGTTCAGTTCCAGGGCGTCTATGCCCGTTTTTTCCATTTCGGCGGCATAGTTGGCCCAGGTGTCTGAATTGACACAGTTCAGGCTGCCGATAACCGGGATGTCGAGCGAAGAGCTGGCCCTGGACAGCAACTCCAGGTGTTCCTCAGGACCGGCATGGCGGATGTTGGGAAACAAGCTGATCATTTCCGCATGCCGTTCTTCGTATTCGTGCAATTCCTCTTCCATCTGGATGCTTTCCAGGTTGATCTGTTCCTCGAATAAGGACTTGAATACGATGGCAGCAGCACCTGCATCTTCCATGCGTTTCAACAAGTCGGGCTCCAGGGTCAGGTTGCATGCCCCGACAATGAGCGGGTTCTTCAGTTCCAGCCCCATATAGGCTGTTGTCATATTGGCCATATCAATCCTCCATTCATTAAGTTTGGTTCGAAAGTAAATTTAAACAACTATTCGGTCTTGTGCAACCCTTATTCCCAAAAACACCCGGGCCACACCCCGATTTACGGGCATTCTGCAATAGCAGGCATGGCAAAAAAACTGCCTGCACCGGATCAGTCGCATCCGGATTGTCTTGATTGTCTGCAGGCAAATGCCTATCTTTATACCCATGCAATGGCTGATGGCCAACCCCTTAAATCACTCACAATTATATTAAGCCATGCAAAAACTGAACCGGCGAAACTTTATAAGGTCTTTGACCGCCCTGCCGGCCATGGCAATGGCCCCTGCCATGCTGCTGCAGGGCAGAAACCCGGCATCCAGCCTGGCTGAAAACAAGGCCCGCATAAAAAACGATCCGATGGAAACTGCCCCCAATTACCTGAGCCTGCACAAAAGAGGGGAACTCAAGATCCGGGGAGAGATCTTGTGGGAAAAGATGCGCAGCTGCAACCTCTGCCCCCGCGACTGCGGGACCGACCGCATCAGCCTGCAGCGGGGCGATTGCAGGGCCAGCGCAGAACTGGAAATATCTTCGGCCAGTGCCCATTTCGGCGAAGAAGCCGAACTGGTCGGCAGCAGGGGCTCAGGCACCATCTTCTTCACCAACTGCTCCTTGTTGTGCGTGTTCTGCATCAATTATGAAATCAGCCACCTGGGTCAGGGCCGGACATACGGCATCGGGCATCTGGCCAACATGATGCTGCTGTTGCAGAGAAACGGATGCCACAACATCAACCTGGTGACTCCCTCGCACTACGTCCCGCATATCCTGCTTGCCCTTGACCAGGCGGCAGCCCGGGGCCTGCGCCTGCCTGTGGTCTACAACACCTGCGGATGGGAAAAAACCGATGTGCTTGAATTGCTTGACGGGGTGGTGGATATCTACCTGGCCGACTTCAAATACGCCGATGCCCAGGCAGCCGGGAAATATTCCCCGGGAGCCCATTGCTACCCAGAAGTCACTGAAAAAGCCATGATCGAAATGCACAGGCAGGTGGGGGTGGCCGAAACAGATCCTGAAACAAACCTCATTTACAAGGGGCTGATGATCCGTCATTTGGTGATGCCCGGCAATGTAGCCAGAAGCGACAGGGTGGTCAGGTGGATCGCCAACAACCTCCCCAAAAACACCTATCTGAACATCATGTCGCAGTATACCCCCATGTACAAGGCCTTCAACTACCCGGAGATATCGAGGCATATTACCAGGTCGGAATACAATAACGTGGTCAGCACAGCGCGGCGCGCAGGCCTGACTAACCTGCGGCTGCAGATGCAGTAAGC
This sequence comes from Bacteroidales bacterium, assembly GCA_003560165.1. Lineage (GTDB taxonomy): Bacteria > Bacteroidota > Bacteroidia > Bacteroidales > UBA7960 > PUPG01. The sequence continues at coordinate 37,637 of PWJC01000092.1, read as the reverse complement.
CGCCCGGGCCGGAGCCTTCCCGGGAATTTGCACCCGGATGCCGGGTCAGGCCTGTCCTGCAGAAAATGCATGAGGCGCTGAAACCAGCGCCTCATGCACAATGCTAACACCAAAACAATAACAACATTAACCGGTAACAAAAACCATCCAAACTACAGAAAGCAAGATCTGCTTTGTCCAACAGTCAGACAATTTACGTCATTTTTTTATCAACTCCAAAAAAACAGAGATTTATTGGTACTTTCACTGGCGGAGAACCCTCACCACCTTCCCTGCCGGTAAAAAGGCAGCGGATTGAGGAATCCTCCCGAAAAAGGAGAGGCATGGTACATACCGGGATAGAGGGGAGAAGCGCCGGACGACAGACTGATGTCGGCGCCAAACCGAATGCGCTCGCTGATGTGGTAATCAAAACCGAACAATATCCCACGTGGATTGTTTTCGAAGGCCATCTGGTTCATCGATTGAATGCCGGGATCCATATCGAGGCGTTCCATCCAGCTGCCTCCCCTCAGACTGAGCCTGGGACTTACCTGGTAGGACCCGAATGCATAGACTGTGGTGCCCTGCAATTGCCCACCCCCATTTGACAGCATCTGCTCACCACCGGGTAGTTGGGGTGAATAGGGGAAGAGATGGGGCATCTGGTTCCAGCGGGAAACCGAGAAGACCGTCCCCACCTCCAGTTGGAACCATTCACTCAGATCCCAGTGCAAACTGGGTGAGAGTTGATGGGAAAAAACGCCCGACATGCCGAAGCTGCTGCCGGCATTCAGCGCAAAGCGCGGGGCTGGAGAAAACAGGGCTTCCCTGCCTTGCCTGAGGGTCGACATGCGATCCTGTGCCAGAGCAGGAGCTGTAATGGCCAGGAAGAGTACCAGTAAAATGCCTGGAAAAAGTTTGCGAACCTTCATCATCCGATTGTGTTACCTTATTCAAAGATACGCGTTTTTTTTTACCTGTGAAAATAGTCACCCCATATTTGGTCAGCAACTGCCGAATCTTTAAATTTAGCCCGTCAGAAACACCATCGATACCATGAGTAAGAAGTACAAATACGGACTGGTGCTTAGCGGAGGCGGCACAAGGGGGTTTGCCCACCTGGGCGCCATCAAGGCTCTTGAGGAACACAACATCAAACCCGACATCATATCGGGGGTCAGCGCAGGCAGCATCTTCGGCGCCCTCTATGCCGACGACCAAAGCGCGGAGAATGCGCTGAAGGCCCTTATCGACAAAAACCTGCTCGGGCTGCTGGAGGTAATGGTCCCTAAAAACGGATTGCTGAAGATGACGGGATTTGAAAAAACCCTGCGCAAAAGCCTTTCTGCCAGAACCTTTGAGGAACTAAAGATCCCCCTCTATATCCATGCGGTAAACATCAACACCATCGAATACACCCGCTTTGAAAAAGGCGATCTGATCAGTGCCATCAAGGCCTCCTCTTCCATCCCCATTGTGTTTGCCCCTGTAGAGATCAACGGCTACCAATACCTCGACGGAGGCATTATTAACAACTTCCCGGTTGAACCCCTGGTTGATTGCTGCGAGACCATCATTGGTATCAACGTAAACCCGGTGGGGGTCCAGCACGATGTCAGAGGCCTGAAGACCATTGCCGTCCGGGCGTTTCACCTGACCATGAGAAATCACGCCCGAGCCCGTAAGGAGTACTGCGATATATATATTGAGCCCGAGAAGCTTGAGAAATATGGCATTCTCGACATTTCGAGCGCGGAGGCAGTATTTGAGATAGGCTATAACAAGACCGTCGAGATATTGAAACAATCGCTGTAACCGCCCCCGGGTTCCGCCAATCACCCCATTCCGGGCCCGGCATTTTTCCTAACTTTACATTTTCCAGAACACCATCAGCCATGCCAGAAAAATCCTCAGAATTAAAAATTTACAACTCCCTCTCCCGCCGCAAGGAAATTTTTTCTACGCTCAATCCCCCTTTTGCCGGGATGTACGTTTGCGGTCCCACGGTGTATGGCGACGCCCACCTGGGGCATGCCCGGCCGGCCGTTTGTTTCGACCTGGTGTTCCGTTACCTGCAATACCTTGGATACAGGGTCAGATATGTGCGCAACATCACCGATGTAGGTCATCTGGAAGATGACGCCGATGAGGGCGAAGACAAGGTGGCGAAAAAAGCCAGGCTGGAACAGCTGGAGCCCATGGAGGTGGTCCAGCACTATTCGCTTCGCTACCACGAAGACATGAAGCGATTGAATGTGCTGAGCCCCAGCATCGAACCAAGGGCCTCAGGCCACATCATCGAGCAGATCGAAATGGCCAAGGCCATCCTTGAGGAAGGGTTTGCCTACGAGGTGAACGGCTCGGTCTACTTTGACGTTGAGCAGTACAGCCGCTCGCACAGGTATGGCAAACTCAGCGGAAGGGTACTTGATGACCTGATTTCGGGTACCCGGGATCTGTCGGGACAGGAAGAAAAAAAGCACCCGGCCGATTTTGCCCTTTGGAAAAAAGCCCCGCCCGGGCACATCATGCGCTGGCCTTCGCCATGGGGTGAGGGCTTTCCGGGCTGGCACCTGGAATGCTCGGCCATGAGCGCCAAATACCTGGGCAGGGAATTCGACATTCACGGCGGGGGCATGGATCTGATGTTCCCCCACCACGAATGCGAGATCGCCCAGACCAATGCGGCGCACGGGAAAGACGCCGCCCGGTTTTGGATGCACAACAACATGGTGACGATCAACGGGCAGAAAATGGGAAAATCACTGGGCAACTTCATTACCCTCAGGGAGTTTTTCAGCGGCGACCCCCCCGGCCTGACCCAGGCATACGATCCGATGACCCTGAGGTTCTTTATTCTGCAGGCACATTACCGGAGCACCCTCGACTTCAGCAACGAAGCCCTGCAGGCTGCCGAAAAGGGCCTCAAAAGGATGATGCAGGCCATGGACACACTCCAAAGCCTGGAGCCCGGACAACGATCGAGCGTCGACACTTCGGGCCTTGCCGGCAAATGCCACGAGGCCCTGCTCGACGATTTCAACAGCCCGGTGGCCATTGCCCATCTTTTCGACGCCTCCCGTGTGATCAATTCGGTCAAAGACACCAAAGACAGCCTTTCGGGCCCCGATCTGGAAAACCTCCGGCAAACCTTTTCACTCTTTATGAACGACATCTTCGGACTGAACCCGGTGAACGGCCGGGGGGTCCAGGCCGAACCGGGGATCCTCGATGCCCTGGTGCAGGTCATCCTCGACCTCCGGAAACAGGCCAGGGAGCAGAAAGACTGGAAAACCTCCGACCGGATACGGGACGCCCTTCTTGATGCAGGCATACAGGTAAAAGACGAAAAAGACGGGGCAAGCTGGGCGTTCGACCGTTGAAGCGTTCCCGGCGCTGCACAGCGAAAGCCCGTTTTCCTTTACCCTCGCAACAGGATGCCCGATCATCCAACACTCAGACCAGGGCAAGCTTCCATCAGTCCGGTTGCCTTATTTATTTTCCCCAAACATATCCATTAATTCATATAAATTGTACCTTTATGCCCGTTTACACTACGCCAACTCCTGGCGTAACCGGACCGAAAAAAAAAGCCGGACCTGCCGCTGATTCAGGCGGCTACCGCGCATACCAAACCCATTTCATTCAAAACATGAATAACCCTCAGAAACATAAAAGCCCGCAATTCACCCGGCACTTGTCCGGACTGCACCCCAACGGTGAAGAAGCCCTGGAAAAGGCCATTTCGGGAATCCGCCGCATGAACCAGATGGTTTTGCAGGCGAAAGATCCCCAGGAGTTGATCGACATGGCCTGCAACAGGCTGGGCCGTTGTTTCGGATTCAGGTATGTATGGATTGCCCTGACCGATGAGTGCGCTCAGCTGACCCACTTTGCCGCACACGGCTTGGGCGAGAAAAAGGAGGCCCTGTACAGGGATTTGAAAAGCAGCAACTTCCCATCCTGCATGATCCATGGACTGGAACATGATAAACCGGGCCTGGTCAATGTTTCCCATGCACAATGCCGGGGGTGTTCGTTCGCCGACCTTTATCCCGGTCAATCGTATTTTTGTTCCTCCCTGGGCTATGAGAACAATCCCTATGGCGTACTGGTCGCTTCCGGACCCCATGAGCATGTCCGCTACGGCATTAATCTGGATTTATACAGGGAGCTGGTGTCTGAACTGGGGCAGGCACTTCACCGTCTGCGACTGGAGCATCAAAAGCGGGCCATACATCAGGAACTAAGCGAAAAGACATCATTGAAAGAGAATGAAGAAAAATACCGGGCTTTGTTCGAAAACGCCAACGACGCCATCCTCCTGCTTGCCGAATCAGGTATTGTGGAATGCAATCCTGCCGCCGAGGAATTGTTCGACAGGAACCGCGACCAATTGATCCACTGTCATCCTGCCGATCTCTCTCCCCCGATGCAGCCCGATGGCCGGGATTCGCGTGAAAAGGCCGATGCCTTCATGAAAAGAGCGCTCCGTGGCGACTCCATAGTATTCGGGTGGCAACACCAGCGGCTGGACGGCAAGTTGCTGGAAACCGAGATCAGCCTGAGGCAAATGGAATCGGAAGGTGAAAAGACCGTACTGACCATCATCAGAGACATCTCCGAAAGAAAGCAATACGAGGCAGCTCAAAGGATCATTTACCAGGTGGCCAATGCCATGGTGTTTACCGACAATCTCGAAGACCTGGTCCGCATCGTCCGCAGTCAGCTTTCAAAACTGACCGACACCCGGAATTTCTACATCGCCCTGTACGAGAAAACCACCGGGAAGTTGTCGGTGCCCTTTCAATCGGACGAAAAAGACCACATAAAAAGCTGGCTGGCTAAAGATTCGCTTACCGGGCTGGTCGTTGAAGAAAAACGCAGCCTGCTGTTAAAAACACCTGATATGCAGCGGCTGATCAGGGCAGGGAAGATCATACAGATTGGGAGCATGAGCAAAGCCTGGCTGGGCATTCCGCTGTTCTCGGGTCCGGAGATCATGGGCGTGATGGTCCTGCAAAGCTATGACAACCCCAATGCCTTCAATGAACGCAGCATGGAGGTGCTCGAGTTCATTTCGAACCAGGTCAGCCTGGCCCTGCAGCGTCAGCAGGATATGGAAAATCTGAGGGCAGCCAAAAACAAGGCCGAGGAAAGCAACCGGCTGAAAACCGCTTTTCTGAACAACCTCTCCCACGAGATCCGGACTCCCTTGAATGCCATCATGGGGTTTTCCGAGATTTTAAAAGAGAGCGAACTGCCCAGAGAAGAACTTCGGCAGATCAGCAGCACCATCCACCGGGGCAGCCTGCAATTGCTGTCGATCATCGAAGACCTTCTTCAGGTATCGGCGATCGAAACAGGCAGTGTGGAGATCCACCGGCAAAAAACGGATATTAACGGGCTCATGCGGGAAGTTTTCAGGCAGTTGGAGCCCATGGCCCGGGAAAAGGACCTTAAACTGAAACTTGCCACACAGCTTCCACCCGGGCTATCGACTGTGACCACCGACGCCACCAAGCTGATGCAGATCATTACCAACCTGGTGCACAATGCCATCAAGTTCACCACGGTGGGACAGGTGGAGTATGGCTGCCGCAAAGAAGAAGACAGGATGCAGTTTTACGTATCCGACACCGGGCCCGGGGTCGAACCCGGACATCAAAAACTAATTTTTGACCGCTTTCACCAGGCCAAAGTACCCAGGGAGGAGATTCACTCGGGCCTCGGACTGGGGCTTTCGATCTCCAAATCCTATGTGGAGTTGCTTGGGGGCCGGATATGGCTTGATTCGGCACCCCCGAAAGGCAGCACCTTCTATTTCAGCATACCCTGCCACCGGCTGTTCACCAAAGCCCCGGATTAAACAGGCAATCAGGGAAAGATCTTACAAATAGATCAGTATCCTGCCCGAGATCCGCAGCAGGGAGATCTCTGCCAGTTTGGTCTGGTATTGGATCGACAGCAGCCGCTCCTCGGCATCGAGCAGGTTTTGCTGCACCTCCCTTAATTCAATGCCCGAAAGGGCTCCGAGACGGTAACGCTCCATGGCGATCTCCAGGGTTTCATAGGCCACAGAGAGGTTTTGGGTTTCCATCTCCATCAGCCGGAGGTTGTTCAGGTATATATTATAGGTGGTGATCAAATCGGCCCTGACGGCCATTTCCGTTTCTTCGGCCATCAGCCGGTGGTTCTCGATCTCCAGGATGGCATTGCTGCGTCTGCGGCGTTGTTCCAGGCCATCGAAGAGGTTCACCCCAAGGGTGATGCCGTAATTCATCCCGAACGACTGCTGGTCGCTGAACGCACCGGTCTGAAAGGTATTGCGGGTGTATCCGTAACCCGAACTCAGGTTCACATAGGGCAGGGTCCTGGAGTGGATAATCCTTTTATCGAATTCCGAAATGCGGATGTTCTTATCGGCCAGCCTGAGGAAAACATTGTTCTGCATGGCAGCAGTCTCCAGACTTTCCAGGATGAGGATGTCGTTGATTAAGATGGTGGTGTCGCGGGGCTGGATGTTGAGCCGCAGATCGTCCATGGCCATCAGCTCATTTAGACGCACACGCGAGGCCCTCACCACCTCCTCCTGCCTGCCCATCCGCGAACTGTCGGCATTCAGGAAAACCTCGGCCTGCAATAACTGCAGCTTCGAGCCAGAGCCCAGCAGAAATCGTTCCTCGTCGATGCGAACCCTTTCGCGCGACAACTCAACGGCAAATCTCAGGTTGTCGAGCAGGCGCTGCTGCTGTATCAGATTGAAATACTCGGCCGTGATCCCCGCCACCAGGTGCTCAATGGCGGCCTGGGTGTTGAGTTCCCCTATTTCCTTGAGGACCGACAGCCTTTCGTAGGTGGTTTGCACCCGGAACCCGTCGAAAATGGTCCAGCCAAGGCTCAGGCCGGCATTGGCGTTGGTGTTGTGTATGCCCCGCAAAGAAGAGGTTTCGCCGTCAAAACCGGTGCGGTCGGTATGCGTCCTGGTACCGGAGTACTGTCCCCTGAAGTCGAGCGATGGCAGGAAGCCGGCGTGTCCCAGGCTGTGGTTATTGGAAGATATTTGCTGACGGTTGCGGACCAGGCGGATGGAATAATTGTTCTCAAGCCCTACCGACAGTACCTCCTGCAGACTGATGATCTGTTGTGCAGCCAGACCATCGACAACCAACAGGAGAATCACACTAAGAAACAGACGCATCATCATCTTTTACATTCTTTGAATCACTCGAAATATAGGAATACACGGCCGGCACCACAAACAAGGTAAGGAAGGTCGAAAAGATCAGCCCGCCGATAACCGCCACCCCCATCGACAGCCGGCCCTGAGCACCTTCGCCGAAACCAAGGGTCAGGGGCATCACCCCCAGAATGGTCGACAGGCTGGTCATCAGGATGGGACGGAATCTGGCAGCAGCGGCTGTTTTGATCGCCTCCATCTTCTGCATGCCCGCCTGCTTTCGCTGGTTGGCAAATTCCACCATCAGGATGCCGTTTTTAGAAACCAGTCCGATCAGCATGATGATGCCGATCAGACTGAAAATATTCATCGTGATATCAAAATACCACATAAAGATCATGGCACCGGTGATGGCCAGGGGCACGGTCATCATCACAATAAACGGATCCTTGAAACTTTCGAACTGGGCCGATAACACCAGAAAGATCAAGACAATGGCCAGCACAAAGGCAAACACCAGGCTGGAGGCACTTTCCTCATAGTCTTGTGAATCGCCGGCAAGGGCCGTACGGAAGGTTTCATCCAACACCTGTCCGGAGATCCGGTCCATCTCGGCGATCCCTTCGCTGATCGTATATCCTGGAGACAGATTAGCCGAAACGGTAGCTGACACAAAGCGGTTGTAGCGGAACAGCTGGGGAGGGGCGGTATGCTCCCTGAGGGTGACCAGGTTGTCGAGTTGCACCATATGGCCTGAATTATTCCTCACATACAGTGATTTAAGATCGAGGGGGGTGTTGCGGTCCTCGCGGCTCAGTTCGCCCAGCACCTGGTATTGCTTGCCGTGCATAAAGAAATACCCGAAACGCTGTCCGCTGAGGGCCAGCTGCAGTGTCTGACCGATGTTCTGGGTAGACACCCCGAGGGCATTGGCCTTGTCGCGATCAATGTGGATCTGCATTTCCGGCAGATTGAACCTCAGGTTGACGTCGGGGGCCTGCAATATGCTGCTTTCGCTGGCTTCCTGCATGAAGGCGGGGAGTGTTTCCCTCAGTGCGTCGATGCTCCGGGCCTGGAGGACGTATTGTACCGGCCTGCCCGACCGCCGGCCACCAAATGTAGACTGCTGGTTCACAAAGGCCATGGCGCGGGTCTTGTCGCGCAATGCCAGCGAAAGCCGGTCGGCGATCTGTTGCTGTGTCGCCTCACGCTCGTTTGGCTTTTTCAACTCCAGCCGTATAAAAGAACGCCCGCCAAAAACCAGGGTGGTCAACGACTCCCTTTCGGGGACCAGGTCTTCGGCCAGGTCGGCGACTTCCTCGATGTAATCGCGCATGAACTCATAGGTAGTCCCCTCAGGGGTGCGTGTGTTGATGCTCAGCTGGGATCGGTCTTCCAGGGGGGCCATCTCGCCCGGGATGTTGGAGTACAACAGCACCACCATGCCCAGGGTAACGAACAGAATGACAATGGCCAGCCAGCGTCTTTGCAGCAGTTTATCGAGAGAATCTTTGTAGGCCTGGTTTATCGACTGGAAAAAACCCTCTGTCTGATGATAGAACCTGCCCCGGCTGGACCGCTGCTTGAGGATCCTGGTCGAGAGCATGGGGGTAAAGCTCAATGCCACAAAGGAAGAAATAATGACCGCCCCGGCTATGACAATACTGAACTCCCTGAACAGCCGCCCTGTCATGCCTTCGAGGAAAACAATGGGGAAGAACACGGCCACCAGGGTGATGGTGGTGGCAATGATGGCAAAAAAGATCTCCTTCGAGCCGGCCAGCCCGGCCTCGACAGGGGTCATCCCCTGTTCGATCTTGACATAAATGTTTTCCATCATTACAATGGCATCGTCCACCACCAGTCCGATGGCCAGCACAATGGCCAGCAGGGTAAGCACATTGATGGTAAAGCCGGCAAGGTACATGATGAAGAAGGCGCCGATAAGTGACACCGGGATGACCAGGACGGGGATGATGGTGGTTCGCCAGTCGCGCAGAAACAAAAAGATGATGATGACAACCAGTGTGAAGGCAATGAAAATGGTGTTGCGTACCTCCGTGATGGAGGAGCGGATATAATCGGTGTTGTCGAAACCGATGCCGATCGTTACATCCTCGGGCAGATCTCTCTCTATCATGGCAATTCGCCTGTACACCTCATCCACGATATCGATATGATTTGAGCCCGGCTGGGGGATGATGGCGTTGCCCACCAGGGGGACCCCGTCGCGCCTGACTATGCCACGCAGGTCTTCGGGACCCAGTTCGGCACGGCCGATATCGCTGAATCTGACGATTCTCCCGTCCTGCTGGCTGATGATCATGTTGTTGAACTCATCGGGTGACGACATCAGGCCCAGGGTGCGAATGGTCAGCTCAACCGTATTCCCTTCGATGCGGCCCGAGGGCAATTCGACGTTTTCGCGCTGCAGGGTATTCCTGACATCCAGGGGGGTAAGCCCGTATCCAGCCAGCTTGGCCGGGTCGAGCCACAACCGCATGGCATAACGCTTCTGCCCCCAGATATGGACGCCACTGACCCCCGGTATGGTTTGTAACTGTTCGCTCAGGGTAAGTTCAGCAATTTCGGACAGTTCGAGCAGGCTGCGGGTTTCGCTCGAAACGGTGACGAACATGATGGGCGAGGCATCTGCATCTGCCTTCGACACAATGGGAGGGTCTACGTCACGGGGCAGCATCCGCTGGGCCTGGGCCACCTTGTCGCGAACGTCGTTGGCAGCAGTCTCCATGTCTACGCTCAATTCGAATTCCACGGTGATGTTGCTGCTTCCCTGACGGCTTACGCTGGTCAGGGTGCGTATGCCCGGGACGGCATTGATGGCCTGCTCGAGGGGTTCGGTGATCTGAGTCTCGATCACATCGGAGTTTGCTCCCGGATAGGAGGTGCGCACACTGATGACGGGAGGATCTACGCTGGGAAATTCCCTTACCCCGAGATAGGTCATCCCGATCAGCCCGAACAGCAGGATAAGGATCACAAAAACGGTGGCCAGCACAGGCCGCTTGATGCTCAACGACGATAAACTCATTCGATGCGGATTACAGGTTGTCTAATTCTACAGGAAGCCCCTGACGGAGCTGCAAGACCCCTGTAGTCAGCAGGGTGTCGCCAAACGCCAGTCCATCAACGATCTGAATGCGGTCTTCGGTGCGGATTCCGGTACGGACATATACAGGGTGGGCAAGGCCAGAGCGGTAAACGAACACACTGTCGCCCTCCATTTCGGGAATCAGGGCCTCGGAAGGGATGGAAATGGCATCGCTGCTTTCCGAGAGCAGCAAATTGATCGAGGCAAACCTGCCCGGGTTTAATTCCAGCCCGGTATTCGGGTAGAGGGCCCTCACCCTGAAGGTGCGGGTATTTTCGTCGACCATGGGATCGACAGCATACACTTCTGCATCCATGGGGTTCAGGTTTCCGTCTACGCTGAAAAGGATGGGAAAGCCCGGGTAGATCTCTCCGGCATAACGTTCGGGTACCGAAAATTCTATCTTCAGGGGGCTGGTTTTTATCAACTTGGCAAGCCGGGTATTGGGAGTGGCGTAGTTGCCCTCGCTGAGGTACCGCAGTCCCACCACTCCGTCGAAGGGGGCCCGTACTTCGGTTTCGGCAATACGGGCCTTCAACAACTCGATATCGGCATCAAGGGTTTCGAGCTCGGTCACCGCCTGATCATAAGCTTCCTGGCTGATGGCATCTCTTTCCAGCAGGCTGCGCTGCCGGAATTCACGCTCCACCACAAGCCTTCGCTGAGCCTCCAGTTTCTGCAACTGTGCCTGAAGGTGGCGATCGTTCATCTTGGCCAGCAATTCCCCGGCCTTGACACGGGTGCCTTCGCGAAAATGGATACTGACCACCTTCCCGCTGGTTTCAAATGATAAATCCACCTCTTCGTCGGGCAACAGGGTACCGGTGCTGCGCACCTGCTCGCGTACGGATGTCGGGGAGATTATGACTCCGCTCACACGCAAAGACGGTCGTTGCCGGGGCTGGAAATCCTGACCGGCAGATTGCCCGGACAGGAACAGGGGTTTTACCTTCGGATAGGCAATGACGCCTGTCAACAAAAGCAAGATACCCAGATTGACATAAAAACGGGCTCTCTTCTTCATTCAGATCGGATAGCTATCGTGTTTAACATAGGTTGCATTCCTTTTTTGGACTAAAAACCTTCTTCAGAGTTTAATCCGTTTGCAAAATGATTTTCGGATTCCTTTTCATTCCAAACAATGGCAAACATCAAATTGTTTGCCATAACTACTGCGACAGCCAGCCGTCTGAGTCGAATTTCATGGCCGTCCTTCTGCAAAGTAACCACTTTGCGGCTTTGCCCGGATGTTAAGGAAACATAAAAAAATAGCCACTGTGGTTCGGAAGCTGGCAGGTTTTAATTATTTTTGGACTGAATTCCTGCTATATCGCACCCATTGCCCAACAAATCTCCACAGCTTCAAAAACCCACAACCAATCCGATGAATCCAAACAAAAGTACCATCCGACAAAGCGGGCTGAAATGCCTGGTTTTCCTGCTGGGCGTGCTTTGCTTTCCGCTGAGCAGCCTGTTTGCCCAGGAGATCCGTCCTTACGAATCCGTTAAGGGCGATCCCATCAATGCCCGCATCTACACCCTCGACAACGGGCTTAGGGTGTATTTGTCGGTGCTGGAGGATGAGCCAAGGATACAGACCTATGTGGCCGTGCGGGTCGGCAGCAAGCACGATCCGGCCGAAACAACCGGCCTGGCCCATTATTTTGAGCACCTGATGTTCAAGGGCACCTCGAACTTCGGGACCATCGACTGGGAAAAGGAAAAACCCCTGCTCGACGAGATCGAGGCCCTGTTCGAGGTCTACCGCCTCGAAACTGATGAGGCAAAACGGGCCGCCATCTATCAGCAGATAGACAGCATATCCTACATTGCCTCTACCTATGCCATCGCCAACGAATACGACCGGCTGATGTCGGCCATCGGATCAACCGGCACCAATGCAGGTACCTCGAGCGATTTCACCATTTATATGGAAAATATCCCTTCCAACCAGCTTGAGAACTGGGCCCTGATACAAGCCGACCGTTTCAGCGACCCGGTGATCCGGCTGTTCCATACAGAGCTCGAAACGGTTTACGAAGAATTGAACATGTCGCTTACAAACGACGCCCGCAAGGCATCCCAGGCGATGTACCAGGCGATGTTCCCCACCCATCCCTATGGGCTTCAGACCATCCTCGGAGAGCCCGAACACCTGAAAAACCCATCCATTATCAATATCAGGAACTTTTTTTCCGATTATTATGTACCAAACAACATGGCCGTAGTCATGGCGGGCGACTTTGACCCCGATAAGGCCATCCGGATCATTGAAAGGCATTTCGGCTCCCTGCAGCCTTCTCCCGTTCCGGATCTCAACGTTGAGCCTCAGCCAGCGATCACAAGCCCGGTAACCATGGAGGTGACCGGGCTCCAGGCCGAGAACGTACAGATCGGCTGGCGTTTTGAGGGGGCGGCTTCAGAGCAGTCGCCCATGATCAACATGATCCGGATGATCCTGTTCAACGGGCGCACAGGGCTGATAGACCAGAACCTCAACAAGCAGATGGTCACCCTGGGAGCTAGTTCGGGAGTCCGGTCAATGACCGATTATTCGGTGTTGACCCTCTTTGGCCGCAACAAAAGCGACCAGACCCTGGATGAGGCGAAAGAACATCTGCTCAACCAGGTGGAATTGCTGAAACAAGGAGACTTTCCCGACTGGCTGATGGAAGCAGCCATCAACAACCTGAAGCTTCAGGAGATGAGGCAAAACGAAAACGCCCGCAGCCGGGCCATGTCGATGGCCATGAGTTTTTTGAACGGCATCCCCTGGCAGCAACAGCTTTCCTACATCGAACGCCTTGAAGCAATCAGCCGGGAAGACCTCATTGCTTTTGCCAGGGAGCACCTGCGCAGGGACAACTACGTGGTAGTCTACAAGCGTCAGGGACAGCCTCAGGATGTAGAACAGGTCGAAAAACCCCCCATCACGCCCATCCACATCCACCGCGATACCGGGTCAGAATTGCTTGCCCGGATCAATGCCAACCCCCCGGAGCCCATAGAACCTGTGTTTCTGGATTATGAGAACGACATCATCAGGGGAAAAACAAGCAATCAGCTGGAGATATTGTATGCCCCGAATGAGGTCACCCCAACCTTTGCGTTGACCTACTTCTGGCGAATGGGCAGTTATCACGACAGATACCTTCCCCTGGCCGGAAACTTCATCCAGTTCCTGGGCACGGATGTGCTGAGCGCCGAAGACATCGCCAACGAATTCTACAAACTGGCGTGTACTTTCAATGTGTCGGTGGGCTCCGAAGAAACCAGGATCACCATCAGCGGTCTGTCAGAAAACCTCGAGGCTGCCCTGCTCCTGTTCGAAAACCTGATCGTCAATGCACATGCCGACGAAGGCGTCCTGGAACGATATGTGGGCAACCTGAAAAATGCCCGGCAAAACAGCAAGGCCGATCAAAGCACCAACTTCACCGCCCTGGTAAACTATGCCATGTACGGACCCGATAATCCGTTTAATTACACATTGACCGATGACGAACTGGATGCCTTAACAGCAGGGCATTTGATTGGCGCTCTCCGCAACCTCTGGCGTATCGAACACCAGGTGGTATATTATGGACCCGAAACCCTGGAGCAGATCACCGGGATTATTGAGGCTCACCATCAAACGCCCCGCACCCTGGCTTCACTCACGGCAGCGACCCGCTTCGAACCCCTTGAAACCAACGAAAGCAAGGTGTATTTTGCCCATTACGATGCCAACCAGAGCTACCTGCAGACCATCACCAAAGCGAAGGAGTACGACCCGCAAATGCACACCCGGGTATCTATGTACAACCGCTACTTCGGTGGCGGGATGAACGCCATCGTATTCCAGGAAATGAGGGAAAAACGCGGCCTGGCCTATACGGCGCGCTCCAGTTATTCCTTCCCTTCCCATCCCGAAGGCCATTATCTGAACACCAGCTTTATTGCCACGCAAAACGACAAGGTGGTCGATGCCTTCAGCGCATTTGATGAACTTTTTGACCAGATGCCGCTTTCGGAAACTGCCTTCAGGCTGGCGCAGGAACAGATCATCAGCAATATCCGCACCCAGAGGATACGGGACGCGGGTATTATATGGAACTACCTGGCATCCGGGCGCATGAACAGGGATCACGACATCAGGGAAAGCCTTTATCGTGAAATTCCGCTGATGACACTAGACCATGTAAGGCAATTCAATGAAGAGTACGTAAAGGGCCGACCCAAAACCTATGTCATACTGGGCAATGAGAACGTAGTCGACTTCGGCGAGGTGGAAAAACTGTTTGGACCGGTAATACGGCTTGAAAGGGAAGACTTGTTTGTTTTTTAATCATTTTGTTACTTTGCAATGGCCGTCCCTTATAAAAACCAGGTGACGGCTTTTGCTTTTCACAAATTTTCTCACGGCTTGCTGAAAGAAAAAATAACCCTTCCAAATGCCCTGTCTTTTTACAGGCTGATGGCATTCCCCGTAATCCTCTATCTGGCCCTTGCAGGTTATGAACAGGCCTTTGCGGTGATGATCGTGATCAACCTGTTAACCGATGTCCTCGACGGCTTACTGGCCAGGTGGCTGAAGCAGGTAAGTGAGTTCGGGGCGCGCCTGGACTCTATCGCCGATATCGGCACCTATTTCCTGGTTTTTCTGGGCATCTGGGTATTCAAGCGTCAGGATTTTGCCCCCCATGCCTTCAGCTTCCTTCTGTTCATCGGATTGCTGTTCGCCGCTCTTGCCCTGTCGATGATCAAATTCGGCCGTTTCCCCAGTCTTCACCTCTATTCATGGAAGATCGGGGGCTATATCCAGGGAACGTTTTTCGGGGTGCTTTTCGCTTTTGGCTTCTATACGCCCTTTTACTATGTTATGATCATATGGGGGATACTGGCCTTTATCGAACACATCGCCATACAGCTGATCATCCCCCGGATGCGCTCCAATGTAAAGGGCCTGTATTGGGTGCTCCATAACAAACAAAAAACCCATTCCCAGGGCATCGAACCATGACCACGGCTGTTTTTGCAAAACCCGAGCACATGCTCTACCTGGTCATACTGGGCTACTTTCTGATCGGAACCATTGCCTTTGCAGTGATCGGCAGGAGAATCCCCCCCGGGAAAAAAGCAAAACACTGGGCAAAATACATCACCTACCTGCTGATTATCCATCTGCTTTTTGCCGGTATCTATTTCGGTCCCGCTTTATTTCACTACCTGTGCATACTGATCGCGGCCGCCGGCTATATCGAACTGATCAAAATTTCAATCAGGCGGGGGCGCCCGCTACAGCCTGCCCAGTTGATCGCATCGCTGCTTGTTTATACTCTGCTGGCCTGGGCTTTTCTGCGGTTCAGCCGCATGGACCCTTCCTGGCTCTATTTCACCTTTGCGGTGGTCACCGTTTTTGATGCCTTCAGCCAGATCAGCGGGCAGCTGGTGGGGGGAATAAAGCTCATTCCCTCTGTCAGTCCGCAAAAAACCGTCTCCGGGCTGATCGGGGGCGGGATGCTGGCCCTGATCACCGCCCTGGCCTTCCGGGGCTTCATCGGCGTCTCATGGCTTCCTGCCTTGCTTATTGCCGCAATCATCGTTATCTTTGCTCTGTCAGGAGACCTGATGGCCTCGCTGATTAAACGGATACACGGCGTAAAGGATTTTGGAAGCACCCTGCCCGGGCATGGAGGCTTCCTCGACAGGTTCGACAGCCTGATCGCCGCCGGGGCAGCCAGTTACCTTATCTATACATTCATATTATGACCCATGAATTGATATTTACCCTGTTGTATTCTCTGGCTTTCGCTGCCATCCTGCTCACCGGCGAGGTATTGCATGGTGTTTTAAAGGTCAGGACCGAGCTTACACGCAAATTCTCCCACAGCGCCGCCTCACTGCTGACGCTGACTTTTCCGCTGGTATACAACTCATATGCCTATGTGGTGGTCATGGGGTCGGTGTTTTTCCTGATACTGGCAATTGCCGAACGCAGGAAATTGCTGCAGTCGATCAACGATGTTGACAGGAAATCTTATGGGGGCGTGCTGCTGCCCGTGGCCATTACCACCTCATTTGTGATTTCGGTGTTAATGGACAGCACCAGGCTGTTCATCATTCCCATCCTGATCCTGGCTATCAGCGATTCCCTGGCGGGCATCCTGGGCATGGCCTATGGGCACAAAACCAAAAAAATAAGACTGTTCAACTTCCAACTGAACAAAACCTACCTGGGTTCGGGCATCTTTTTCATTACCGCTTTTTTGGGCAGCATGCAGGCCCTGCACTGGCTTTATGGGAACTACAGCTATTTCAATCTGACCATGGCCCTGAGTGTGGCCGCAACTACTGCATTGATGGAAGCCCTCAGCTCAAAAGGCCTGGACAATATCACCGTGCCCCTGACGGCCATCCTCGTCCTGCTTATGTTCTGAATACACAGATCCCGCAAACGAAAACCGGCATCTCATGAAGCCCTTACTTACAGAAGGCCATCAACCACTGCATTACGAATTGCACGTTTACCGGGGCCTAAGAGAACAATACCGGATAGAAGACAATTTGTTCGCCACCAACGGCAGGCTGGTGTTCACCGAATTTGCTGCTGTGAGGAAACTGTCGTTCCGCATGAATGCCGGCAGGGACCCCAAAAGCCACATATATCCCGGTGAGCTGTACGCCGCAGGCCTGCTTCACGAAACAGGCCACGCCGTACTCAGGAAATTTGAGCAACGCCATGGAGGCGAGGTGTTTGTCAGGGCAATAGAATACCTGGCAGAGCAACTGGGGAAACCCGCTTTGCACGCCCTGATGCTGAGATTTACCGAAAAATTCCCCCCCCTTCGGGTATACAGGGGAGAGATGAGCCCTGCACACTACCTGGCCGGACAAACAAAGGGAATACCCAGGCTGGCGCTGGCAATTGAAGAAGCCCTGATGCTGGCCCTGGCCAATGAAAATCCGGGCTGTGCAAAACTCAGGCCCTTGTTCGACCTTGAGTACCTAGGGCAAACCCGCGACTTTTTTGCATTCATGCAGGCCATGGAGGCATTTTTTAAGACCCTCCCCCCCTTCGGGCCCGATAACACCGACATGATCACCATGTTGCGCTCCCCCTTTGTCCATTCGCCCGACGACCTCAACGGACAGCTGGATTACGTCTTCGGCAAATGGAAAGATTACCTGCCCGAAGAGATCCTGACCAGGGTGCTTACGGGCAAAGATCTGATGAAAGAAGACGTGAGACTGGACAGGGGCTTTGGCCCTCCCCCACCCATCTCCCCGGTATACAAAGGCAAGCCGGGACCAGGCCGGATGCATATCGGGAAATCGGGTTTCGACCCCTTGTCGGAGGCGGCTGACGACTATGAAGAGCCCGAACAATTCACTCCGGATACCCATTGGATGCCCCGTGTGGTATTGATGGCGAAAAACACCTATGTATGGCTCGATCAGCTCAGCAAAAAATACAGCAGGGAGATCCGGCATCTCGACCAGATACCCGACGAGGAACTGGATCAATTGGCTCAATGGCACTTCAGCGGATTATGGCTCATCGGCATCTGGGAAAGAAGCCAGGCGTCAAAAAAGATCAAGCACCGCATGGGCAATACCGATGCCGTATCCTCGGCATACTCCCTCTATGACTACCAGATCGCCGACGACCTGGGCGGGGAACGGGCTTACCACAAACTCAACGAAAGAGCAAGGCAGAGGGGGCTGAGACTGGCCAGCGACATGGTACCCAACCACACGGGCATCTATTCCAAATGGGTGGTCGAAAAGCCAGGGTACTTCATCCAAACCGGCCAGCCCCCCTTCCCGGGCTATACTTTTTCCGGCGAAGATCTTTCCGGACATCCCGGCATCGAGATCCGGATCGAAGACGGCTACTACAGCAAAACCGACGCCGCCGTGGTGTTTCAGCGGATCGACCGCAACAGCGGAGAGGTAAGGTATATTTATCATGGCAATGACGGCACAGTAATGCCCTGGAACGACACCGCCCAACTCGACATGATCCGACAGGAGGTGAGGGAGGCCGTCATTCAGCAAATATTCTCCGTGGCCCGCAAGTTCTCCATCATTCGCTTTGATGCCGCCATGACCCTGGCCAAAAAACATTTTGCCAGGCTGTGGTACCCCAGGCCGGGTACAGGTGGCGACATCCCATCGCGAGCCGACCACTCCATGTCAAGAGCGGCTTTCGATGCAATGTTCCCCGAGGAGTTCTGGAGGGAGGTGGTTGACCGGATCAACCGCGACATGCCCGATACCCTGTTGCTGGCAGAGGCATTCTGGTTTATGGAAGGATACTTCGTTCGCACACTGGGCATGCACAGGGTATACAATTCGGCCTTTATGCACATGCTCAAGAACGAAGAAAATGTACAATACAGGGATCTCATCACAAATACCCTGGAGTTTGAGCCCGAAATACTCAAACGTTATGTAAACTTTATGAGCAATCCGGACGAGGAAACGGCCATTGAGCAGTTCGGCACCGGCGACAAGTATTTCGGGATCTGCGTGATGATGAACACCCTTCCGGGGCTGCCCATGTTTGCCCACGGGCAGATCGAGGGGTTTACCGAAAAATACGGCATGGAATACCAGCGTGCCTACTACAACGAAACACCCAGGCAGGAGCTTGTTGAACGCCACGAACGGGAGATATTCCCCTTAACGGGCAAGCGGTATCTTTTCAGTGAAGTCACGCATTTCAACCTCTTCGACTTCACAGACGAAACCGGGAAAGTCAATGAGAACGTGTTTGCCTATACCAACCGCTGCGGAGAGGAGAAGGCATTGATTTTATTCAACAACAAATACGACAGGGCATCAGGGCATATCAGGATGTCTGCCCCCAGGCTCCAAAAAGGGGAAGGGGGGGGGGGGACTGTCAGCGTGAGCCTGGGCGATGCCCTGCAGGTCAGGCCGGACCGCCAGGCATACTACACCGCCATGGAGCATATCTCGGGGCTGGAATATCTCTTTAAGGGCAGTGAATTGCACGACCGCGGACTGCACTGGAAGCTGCAGGGTTTCGAATACAGGGTCCTGACGGGATTTGCCGGACTCTCCGCAGACCCGGACCAGGCGGAGTTGTTGTACGAACGCCTTGAGCTCAGGGGTGTTGAAAGTGTGAAGGAGGCCCTCCAAAAGCAGCGTTTGGAAAAAATCCACGAGGAATTTCTCCGCATCTTTGACCCCGCCGGCGTTGACAGACTGCTGGAACTTCATCTCAGGCCGGGCATTGCCGGAGACGGGGCAGAGACACTGCATTCAATAACGGCTTCTTTTACCGGCTTTGCCAGAGAGGCTTACGGGGAGTTGGGCATGACCGGCGATTCAAAAGAGGCAGGGAACGCATTTCACCAACAGCTATCCGCACTCCCTCAAGCCTTGCACTTTCTCGGCCATTCCGTGAAATGGGCCGGACCACTGCTCGCTGGTGAGAACATCCACTCTCCCGGCGAACTCACTGTCCTGAGCCCCGGAAGCCCCCAGCGAGAGAACACCCTCTTGCTGATGGCCTTTTACGTCATCAGGTCGCTGGGCCAGTTAAGCCCCACAGGGCATAAGGCTTCGGGGCTGTATCAGCAACTGATGCTCAGATGGCCTGTGGAATCGGTATTACGGCAAACAGGCAAATCGAGCGCCGATCTTGCCGACGACCTCCTTCTGCTCGAACTCCTTTTGCACTACGAAAAGCATCCTTATTCGACAACAGAACTGCCAACACAAC
Organism: Bacteroidales bacterium; assembly: GCA_003560165.1. Classification (GTDB taxonomy): domain Bacteria; phylum Bacteroidota; class Bacteroidia; order Bacteroidales; family UBA7960; genus PUPG01. Next base: position 17,630 of record PWJC01000092.1, on the reverse strand, counting down.
CGCTACCGGATACAGAACCCGGAAAAACGGCAGCTGTCCTCTCCAGGCAGGTCATTCTTGCCCGGCAAATGCTTTCCGACCCCCGTGTCAGGAAATACATCGGGCTGAACCACTACCAGGGGATCAGGTATTACAGCAAGGAGAAACTGGAGCAATTGAGCCGGTGGTTATTCTCCCTGGCCTGTTTCGAATGTTTCAGGTCCCGTCCAAAACCACCCGGCGAGGCTGTGCTGAGGCAATGCATCAGGCAACTCATCCAACTGTTCCTGAAAACAAAAAAACTTTCCGACAACGCAGCATACAGGCTGGATACCCTCAGCGGCAGTCTGCATGACAAAAAGGCCCCATGATCTAAATGGGCTCGGTCAGGTCAAAATCGGCCTGGAAGACGATCTCCCCGTCGTAAAGCAATCTGTAGGAGAAGGTGGTCATTTCCTCGTCCATCACCACATGCCATTCACGGCCGTAATGGCCCTGGAGCAGTGCCCTGGAATATTCGTCCTTTGGAAAATACTGTTCGTACGCAGTCCCCTGCCCGTCGGCATACCCCCCATACAGGGTCTGATCGTGGGGTGTGCCGTCGGGATAGCGGTGATCGTGACGAAAGCGCAACCGCCCGTTTTCATTCAGGAACATCCATGTACGCGACGTGTCGTCCGAAAGGTGGAATGGGATATGGACCCTGTCTTCTTCGCAAACGGTCACGTGCATGACAAAATCCAGATGGGCCCAGCTTTCACGGCCCTCGGCCATGTAGGTCTCCTCTCCCCTGAACGACTGCCCGCACAAACTGGCCAGGTTGTCCATAAATGCACGTTCTTCGGGCGATAAGCGCGCTTCTTCCTCTTCCTGCGCCTCCCTGGGAGCCGGCCCGCAGCCCGCAAGCAGCAGTGCCGCAATAAAAATCATCAAAAAATTTTTCTTCATGTTGTTTTGATTTTTGTTTTGATATTTTGTAAAGATAAATGTAAAAAAGCAGAACGGTCTGAAAAATTAAAAGGTCAAAATGTCGGAAGATCGAAAGGTATGTCCTCCGTCCTCTGTCTCCCACCTTCCACTTCTACAACGCACTGCCAATGAATGATGCATTGCGAACATAGCATTTTTTCCTTTACCGGCAACCCGAAATATACGGTTTGCAGGCACAGAACTGTAACTTTTTTGCAAACCGGTCCGTCATAGACATAAACCCATAAAACTCCGCTTCAACATGTCTGTCGCAAAGCATCATAAAAAAACACTGTTGCCCGCTGTCTTTCTGATCGGCCTCATCTCGCTCCAGGGCTGTTATCCGGGGGGCTCGCAGCTGGTGCAGGGCGATGGGATGGTGCTCAGTGAAACGCATCAGTTAAGAGCTTTCCACAGCATCGACATCAGGGGTATGTTCGATGTGACCCTGAGCCAGGGCGATGAGGGGCAGGTAATCCTTGAAACCGACAGCAACCTTCACGAACTGGTAAGCATAGCGGTCGAAGACAGCATCCTCTATATAGACAGCAGCAGGGAGGTCATCCCCAGGCCCAATACCATGACCCTCGACATCACCTATCCCTGCCTGAAAAAACTGACCGTTGGGGGAGCCAGCAAGCTGTCTTCCTCCGGCAGGATACTGGCAGGCGAACTGATGCTCGATTTTATCGGAGCCGTGAACGCAGAACTGGGCATGGAAGTCACCCGGCTGTCGACCCGGGTATCGGGTGCAGCCAACATCTGGCTGGAGGGCAATGCGCAATCGCACTTTCTGGAGTTGTCGGGCGCCAGCAATATACGGGCAGAAAAACTGCTTTCCTCAGAGACCGAACTGAAGCTCTCCGGCACCGGATCGGCTCATGTGCATGCCAGCAAAAGGCTGGTGGCCACCCTGAGCGGAATTGGCAGTATCAGGTATTACGGGGATCCCCCCAATGTCATTACACGGAAAACCGGACTGGGAAGCATCAGGAGAGCCCGGCAAACACAACCCTGACATATTTTGCAAGTAACTAACCAATTAAAACAAAAAACATTTTAAACCACCAAACGATGAAAACAAAAGCATTTATCCTCTCCCTTACGATGGCCGCCATCATGATGATACCACAGGCCCTTTTGGCCCAGACCATCACAGAGACAAGGGAAACCGGCCCATTCGACGGCATTGAGGCAGGCAGCATGATCAGGGTTGTCCTCACCCAGGGCGACTATTACTCGGTAAAGGTCGAAGCCCCCGAAGAACACCTGCCCGATATTGAGACCCGGGTGGAGCGCAGCGGCCCCTACGACATCCTGAAGATCAACTATACCCGGCATGCCCGCAACCTGAAGGACGTGGAGGTACGCGTCACTGCACCGGCCTTTTTGGTTATCCATGCCGTGGGGGCTTCCTCCGTCGTAAGCTCAAATACCCTGAGTGACCCCGTTATGGAGCTGGTTGTTTCGGGCGCGGCCACCATGCGTCTGGACTTAGACGCCGACCAACTGACCACCACTGTCAGCGGAGCCTCGGGCGCAGAATTGTCGGGCGAAGCTGCCTTGCATATCCTGACTGTTTCGGGCGTATCCCGGGCCAGGACCTATGAGCTGATCACCAGACAAACCAGGGTCAGGAGTTCGGGCACCTCCAGCGTCAGGCTCACAGCCACCGATCTGCTTGACGCAGAGGCCAGCGGCACTTCCTCCATCGTGGTGAGGGGAAATCCCGAAGTAGGCTACTATTCCGCTTCGACCACCGCTTCGATCAGGGGAGTGGAACCCGTTACGGATGCCAGGACCAGGGAAAGGGAAGAACGGCGGGTGGAAGCCGACCCCGGCATGCAGGTAAAAGAAGCGGAAGACACCTTGGTGGTGCGCATGGGAAGCCATGAGGTCACCATTACCGAAGGCAGGCGGGTGAATGTACGGAGGGTGCCCAAGACCACCTGGCGCAACGAATGGACAGGCCTCTATCTGGGCATTAACGGCTACATGACCACCGACAATGGCCTCGAACTGCCAAACGAATACAGTTTTATGGACCTGGAATACAACCGCTCCATTTCGGTAAACCTGAACCTGTGGCAGCAGAACCTGCCCATTGTAAGGGGGCCCAACTCCGCTCTGGGACTGGTGACCGGACTGGGCTTTGGCTGGAACAACTACCGCTTCCGGAATAACATCCGCCTGGTGCACGAAGAAGATCAGCTGTCATACTATACCGACACCGTGCATAATTTCAGGAAGAACAAACTCACCGTCTCCCATCTGAACGTGCCCTTTATGCTTGAATTTCAGGCCAGACAAAGGTATGATGCCAGCAACCGTTTCCATATGGCGGCAGGGCTGAACGTGGGAATCCGGCTACGCAGCCACACCAAACAGGTTTACAGGACAGATGGCAGCCGCCAAAAAGACAAAGACTTCAAAGATTTCCACCTGGTGCCTTTTCGTTACGAAGCCATTGCCAGGATTGGTTGGGGCAGGGTAAACCTGTTTGCCACCTATGCGTTGAACGAACTGTTCAGGGAAGACAAAGGCCCCGAACTGGTACCCTTCAATGTGGGTATCCGATTGCTGAATTTCTGATTCGCTTCATCTGCTGAATTCTGCTATTGGTTTTCAGGCGGCCGGGCTGGTAATCCCGGCCGCCTTTTTTACAGGCCTGCAAACGGGAAGAATTCATTATTTTTGCAAAAAAACGAAACACCATGTCAGGTCACAGCAAATGGTCAACCATCAAGCGAAAAAAGGGAGCTCTCGACGCCAGGCGTTCCAAACTGTTTTCACGCATTATCAAGGAGATCAATATTGCGGTAAAGGAAGGAGGGAATGACCCCGAAAGCAACCCCCGGCTGAGGCTGGCCATATCCAACGCCAAAGGGGCGAACATGCCCAAAGACAATATTCAGCGCGCCATCACCAGGGCCGGCGACAAAAATGCCGCCGATTTCCAGGAAGTGACCTACGAAGGCTACGCCAGTGACGGGGTGGCGGTATATGTCGAATGCCTGACCGACAATGTGCAGCGTACCGTGGCCAATGTACGCTCTTACTTCAACAAGCACAATGGCAAACTTGAAACCAACGGGGCCCTGAGCTTTCTGTTCGTCCGCAAGGGTGTGTTCTCCCTTCCCCTGGAAACCCTTCAGGAGAAAGGCCTGAAAGAAGAAGACTTTTTGATGGAAGTGATCGATGCCGGTGCCGAAGAGGCCGAAACCGAAGGAGGTTTCATGACCCTGTACACCGCCATGGAAGATTTCGGCCCAATGGTCAAAAAGCTGGAGGAACTAGGTGTGGAGGCCGAGAACGCCGAACTGCAACGCATTCCGAATACAACGGTAACACCCGGCAGGAAAGCTGCCGCCAGGGTGATGAAACTCATCGAGGCATTTGAAGAAGACGAGGATGTGCAAAATGTGTTCCACAACCTGGAACTTACCGACGAGATGATGTCACGGATGTAGGCTCAGATCCGGTTCCCGGGTATGGCCCTGATCAACTCCCTGGTATAATCCTTCTGCGGATGGGCAACCAGGCTGTCGGCTTCCCCGCTTTCGACCAATTGCCCGTTTTTCATAACCAGGATACGGTCAGACAGGTACTTTACCACCGAAAGGTCGTGTGAGATCACGATATAGGTCAGGCCGAAAGAATCCTTCAGATCGCTGAGCAGGTTCAGCACCTGGGCCTGCACCGACACATCGAGGGCCGACACCGACTCGTCGCAAATGATGAATTCAGGGTTCAGCGCCAGGGCACGTGCAATGCAGATGCGTTGCCGTTGTCCGCCGCTGAACTCATGCGGATAGCGCCGTGCATGCCGCTCTTCCATTCCCACCTGCTCAAGCAGCAAACGCATCCTTTTCTTCCTTTCGGTCTTATCGCGGAATATCCCGTGCACCCGCATAGGCTCCATGATGGCATCGCCCACGCTGATCCCGGGATTCAGGGAAGCATAGGGATCCTGAAATATGATCTGGAAGCGGGGCCTTAGCTTCCGAAGCCCGGAGGCCGACAGGCTGGCAATATTCACCCCTTTGTAAACGACCTGGCCACCGGTCGGATTGATCAGGCGCATGATGCTGCGGCCCAGGGTGGTTTTTCCGCAACCCGACTCCCCTACCAGTCCGAGGGTCTCGCCCGGATAGACAGAGAAACTGATGTTGTTTACTGCTTTATGGAAAGCCGTTGGGCGTCCCCACAGGTTTCTGCGGACCACATAATGGGTTCGCAGCCCTTTCACCTCCAGTATGGGTTTGCCGGCATACATCCGCTGATGCCGCTCGCTCCGCGAAGGGCCGGAGGAAGCAGGGACCGGCTTTACAACAGTGCCGGGAGAGGGTGTCATGAAATCTTCAACAGTGGCCAGCCTGGCAGGCCTGGCATCAAGGGGTGGGCGGCAGGCGACCAGGGCCCTGGTATAAGGGGCTGTGGGCCGGTCGAACAATTCATTCACCTCCCCGCTTTCGACCAGTCGCCCCTCCCTCATGACCATGGCCCGCCGGGCTAGCTGTGCAATGACCCCCAAATCGTGCGAAATGAACAACACCCCCATGCCGTATTCGCGCTGCAGCCGGACAATGAGTTCGAGTATACCTTGCTGTACCCTGAGGTCCAATGCCGTGGTAGGTTCGTCGGCAAGTAAAACCGAAGGCCTGCATGCCATGGCCATGGCGATCATTACCCGCTGCTTTTGCCCCCCCGAAAGTTCATGCGGCCAGGCCCTGAGCAGGGAAGAGGGTGAGGGCAGGTTCACCTCCTCAAACAGGGAGAGGGCCCTGTGCCTGGCCTCCCGCCGTCCGCAATGCTTATGCCAGAGCAGGCTTTCCACCAGCTGGTCGCCACAGCGTTTAACCGGATTCAGCGAGGTCATGGGTTCCTGGAATATCATGGACAGATGCTTCCCCCTGATAGACTGCATCTGTTTTAGTGGCAAGGTGAGCAGATCAACAGGGCCGCTGACAGGATGCCGGAACCATATCTCACCCGAATGCACCCTTGCCGTGCTTCGGCCAAGCAACCGCATCACGGCAAGGGCTGTCACCGACTTTCCACAGCCCGACTCACCGACAAGACCGAGTGTTTCACCAGGATAAAGGCACAGGTCCAGATCCTTCACGGCATCGACCATGCCGTCAGCAGTTTCGAAGGAAACGGAAAGTTTTTTTACCGAAAGAAGGCACAGGGGTTCCATAAAGCAGCAAATATAGCAATACACCAGGATTGATGCCAAAATTATTGCAGACCGATGCAACAAATGCAATGAAGCATTATCTTTGTCTTTCCATTGCATGCAAACCCATTGTTCCACAAAAACATTCTCAGACGATGTACCGGACAGCCCTATTCATCCTAAGCCTTACCTTTTTTGTCATTTCCTGCGGCAGGCGCCCTCAGCCGGAACCCCCTCAGCCAGTAAGCGGCGAACTGATACTGGAAACCCATCAGGATTTCTTCAACAACTTGGCCAGCCTGTGCGGTAAGTCTTTTGAAGGAGAGCAGGTATTCAGGAGCCACCATGCCGCCGGGTGGGAGGATTACGAAATGGTCATGCATGTCGAACGATGCGAAAGCGACCACATCCATATCCCCTTCCGTGTGGGCGAAGACCGTTCACGCACCTGGATGTTCACCATAGAAGACGGAAGACTGAGGTTACGTCACGACCACCGCTACCCCGATGGTACTCCCGAAGCGGAAAGCCTGTACGGAGGTTATGCCGATGATTCCGGCACAGCATTTGTACAGCATTTTCCGGCAGATGAATATACAGCCGAACTCATTGAAGGTGGAGAAGGCAATATCTGGACCATCATGATCGATGAAGCCTTTACCACCTTTACCTACCGTCTTGAACGCGACGGGGAGAAACGTCTGAGGGTGGATTTTGACCTCACCCGTCCCTTGTAAAACAACCAACAAACCAGCTCCGACGGCCTGCCGGGTTCAGTTTGCAGGCGGATAACAACCGCCGGCTGCCGTTTAATGCGTACCTTTGCAAACAGTAAATGAACAGGAACAAGCATCATCCGGATAGCGCACATTACGCAGCAGAGGTTGCAGGGCATCGCATGGAACCTTCCGGCAATACCCCCGCCCCGGATGCCCGCTTGTTTTACAAAACCTATCTGAAATCTCCGGATGCCCCATGGGTTACCTTTATTCACGGGGTGGGCGGCAGTTCCATCATATGGTTTAAACAGATCCGGGATTTCTCCACCCATTTCAACGTACTGGTGGTCGATCTGCGGGGTCATGGCCGCTCCCGCGATTTATTTTCTGCCTATATGGGCAGGGAGTATACTTTTGAGGATGTCAGCCTGGACGTACTGGCCGTACTCGACCACCTGGATATCCGTAAGAGCCATTTTGTGGGAGTTTCCCTGGGGACCATCCTGATTCGTGTCATTGCCGAAATTGATCCCCAAAGGGTAGAGAGCATGGTTCTTGCCGGGGCAATAACCCGTTTGAACATCCGGTCGCGCTTTCTGGTATGGGTGGCCAAGGTATTCAAGCCCGTTATCCCTTTTATGTGGCTGTACCGCCTTCTGGCCCGCATTTTAATGCCCAACAAAAGGCATAAGGAAAGCCGCTACCTTTTTATCAAGGAGGCACAGAAGATCTACCGCAGGGAAATCAACCGCTGGTTCAAGCTGCTCAAAGATGTCAATCCCCTGCTGCAATACCAGGTAGAGCAAAACCCCCGCATCCCCACACTTTACCTGATGGGCGACGAGGATCATCTTTTCCTTCATCCGGTCAAAGAACTCGTGGCTCGCAACGAGCTGGCAACACTGATCACCATAGAGAACTCAGGGCATGTATGCAATGTAGACCAGCCAATGGCCTTCAATCATCATGCCATCGGTTTCATCAATGGGCGTTCCTGACAAACAATGGCTCCGGCATGGACAAGCGAAATAAAAAGTTCCTGAAACTACCCCGTCTGTACGGGGGCCGGGAGGCACTGAAAGCCTTTGTCCGCGCCAATCTTCGCTATCCCCCCCAGGCATTGGAAAAGGGGATACAGGGTGATGTTATCGTCAGGTTCAGAGTCACCGGCAAGGGCGAGGTAAGGGAAGCCGTGGTTGCCAAAGGGCTGGGATACGGCTGCGATGAAGAAGCCCTCAGGCTGGTGGGCATGCTCACCTACCAGGCCGTGAAGAACAGGGGCGTGAAGGTGGTGGCCAACCACAGGATCAGGATACCCTTCCGCATCAGATCGAAGCCCGGGAATACACGTTTGCTGGTAAGTTACAGCGAATCTGCCGGAGGGAAAAATGAAAAGACCGGCGAGCGGACCACCGCATCCGGATCCGGGGAATCCGGATATACCTTTACCATCCGCTACACCCCCTAGGTTACAAAGCAACACCCGATTCGTATGGAAAAAACTCCCACCATCAGGATCACCAGGCAGTTCCGCTTTGAGGCGGCGCACGCCCTCTGGAACTACGATGGGCCCTGCCAAAACATCCACGGGCACAGCTATCTGTTGTACGTTACCGTGCAGGGTCGCCCCCTTGATGACCCCCGTGACCACAAACACGGGATGGTCATGGATTTTTCTGTGTTAAAACAAGTGGTCAACCGCCTGATCGTCGATCCCCTCGACCATGCCCTGCTGGTGAATGCCGCCACTCCCCACAGTGAGATGGCCGTCAGCCATCCCCTCTGCGGCAAGGTGGTGGCCGTCCCCTACCAGCCGACCTGCGAAAACATGATCAGCGATTTTGCAGACAAGATCCGGGAAGCCCTTCCTGAAGGCGTACGGCTGCACTCATTGAAGCTGCACGAAACCTCCACCTCCTATGCCGAATGGTTTGCCGAAGACAATCCGCGCTAAACAGCATCGTTCAACCCAAAACAGATACTGAGGCCCTCCCGCATCAACGGCATGCAAGCCTGCCTGCCGCACCCTGTAAGGCCAACGCCTTTGCCGGAGAACAGGGCGGGTACAACGGGCAAATAAAATTGCCGCTCGGTAGTTAAAATGTATTAATTTTGTATAAATCAAAGAACAACAGGGCATCTTGGAAGACTTACCCAGTCATTATTCAGGCCTGACGCTGCCGATGCACATCCTTCTGAATCAAATCGCCTTTGATGCCTTGCTGGGATTGGGCGCGGTACTGCTGCTGCTGTTTTTCTCCGCCATGGTGTCCGGTTCTGAGATCGCTTTTTTTTCGCTGAATCACCACCATCTGGACCAGATCAGGAAACAAAAAAAGACCAGCGGCCGCAAATTACTCTCCCTGCTGGAGAAACCCAACCGCCTCCTGGCTACCATACTGATCGCCAACAATACCATTAACATCGCCATCATCATCCTGTCGACCATTGTATTCCGGGCATTTTTCGAACTGCAGATGCATCCCGTTCTGGAATTCGTCCTGCAGGTTATTCTGATCACCTTCCTGATCCTGTTGTTTGCCGAAGTATTGCCCAAGGTTTACGCCTCGCGCTACCCCCTGCGTTTTGCCACCATCATGACCCCGCCCCTGCTTGGGTTGCGGAAATTGTTTTATCCGCTGAGCACCCTTTTGGTGAAAACCACCCGCATTATCGACAAACGGATGGCGAAAAAACGCCCCAACCTGAGCATGAACGACCTGTCGCATGCATTGGAGATTACCACCGACAAAACCACCACCGAAGAAAACAGGAACCTGCTCAGGGGAATCGTCAGGTTCGGGAACACCTACGTAAGGGAGGTGATGAAGGCCAGGGTAGATGTGGTAGCCGTTGAATACGACACCGGCTTCAGCAAGCTGATCAATCTGATCCGCGAAGCCGGGTACAGTCGCATACCGGTTTACCGCGACAGCTTCGACAATGTTGAAGGCATACTGTATATCAAAGACCTGTTACCCCATCTCGAAAAAGGGGATGATTTCCGTTGGCAGGGCTTGCTGCGACAGGGTTTTTTCGTTCCCGAAAGCAAGCGGATCAGCGACCTGCTCAAGGAATTCCAGGAAAAGAAGATCCACATGGCCCTGGTGGTTGACGAATACGGGGGAATGGCCGGCTTGGTCACCCTCGAAGACATCCTGGAAGAGATCGTGGGTGAGATCAACGATGAGTTCGACGTGGAGGAAGCCATCTATTCGAAACTGGATGCCACCACCTATGTATTTGAAGGGAAAACCCTGCTGAAGGATTTTTGCAAAATAACCTCCTCCCCCGACGACCTGTTCAACGACGTAAGGGGGGAAGCCGACACAATTGCCGGGCTCCTCCTCGAAATGAAGCAGGACCTGCCCCGGAAAGGGGAGAAGATCCGTTACAGGCATTTCGAATTTGAGGTCGAAAACGTTGACAAACGCCGCATCAAACGGATCAAGGTAATCGTAAGGGAGTAATTCATGAAAAAAGTATTTTTTCTTGCAGGGCTGATCATGCTGGTAATTTCCTGCCAGCAAACCGACACGCCAAGGCCCAGGGGGTATTTCCGCATTGCCTTACCCGAAAAAGCCTACGTGGACTTCGACACCCTCTATCCCTACAGCTTCCAATACCCTGTTTATTCGGTATTTTCGCCCGATGAGAGGGAAACGGCCGAAGCTTTCTGGGCCGATATCCTCTTCCCGGATTTTGACGGGGTGATTCATCTCAGCTACAAAACAATTGGCAGCAGGGAAGACCTGGAGAAGTACCTTGAAGATGCCCGCACCTTTGTGCACAGGCATATCCCAAAGGCCACGGCCATCTACGAAGAAACCATCGTCCACAGCGAGAACAACGTATACGGGATGATTTTCAGGATCATGGGAAGGGAGGCAGCCTCCGCGCTGCAGTTCTACGCCACCGACAGCACGGATCATTTTCTGCGGGGGGCCCTGTATTTTCACGTTCCGCCCAACAACGACTCCCTGGCGCCGGTGATCGGTTTCCTGGAACGGGACATCCGCCACCTGCTCTCTACCCTCGAATGGGATGCCTCCGCCATCTAGTCTTTCTGATCCTGGATCATGTTGCTGGCCGTGCTGATCTCCACAAAGGAAGGGCCTGCCTTTTTCCCGAAATTGCCAGCAAGGACCACGATGAGATCTGAGTCATGTATTTCGCCTTTCTCTATCAGTCGTGTAAGGGTGTGCTTGATAAAATCCTTCTTCGAGAGTTCCACATCCATGTGGTCGGCCACCACACCGTAATTCAGCGCCAGCTCGCGCATCACGCGCTGGTCGTAGCATTGGGCATAGATGGGAGTACGCCCCCTGAACGCGGCCAGGTAACGTGCGGTCTTCCCGGTGTCGGTATCGGTGATGATGGCCCGGGTGTTTAGTTTCTGGATAGAACGCACTGCCGCCTTCGACAAGAATACAGAGATCTGGTTGTCGTGGGGCATGACCTCGCTGTCGACGGTGAAAGTTTTGCTCTTTTCAGCTTCCCTAACCGTTTTGGTCATGATTTTGACCGACTCCAGGGGGTATTTCCCAAAGGCAGTCTCTCCGCTGAGCATGACTGCATCGGTACCCGAAAACACGGCATTGGCAATATCACTGACCTCGGCACGGGTGGGTCTGGGATTGTCGATCATGGTATGCAGCATCTGAGTGGCAATGATCACCGCTTTTTTGCGCCGGATGCACTTTTTCACCATTTCGGCCTGGAGGCCGGGAATGCGCTCTGCGGGTACCTCTATGGCCAGGTCGCCCCGGGCGATCATGATGCCGGATACATGATCAAGGATCTCGTCAATATGGTCCACCCCCTGCTGGTTCTCAATCTTGGCAATGATCTTCACCTGGCTTCCCCTCTGATCGAGCATTTCCTGGATGGCCAGCACATCTTTCTTGTTCCTGACAAAGGAGTGGGCAATATAGTCCATGTCGTGATCCATGGCAAAGCGGATATACTCCTTGTCCTTTTCGTTGAGCGCAGGCAGCGGGATCTCGATGCCGGGCAGGTTGACGCTCTTGCGCGACCTGACCATCCCGCTGTTTTGCACCCGGCAAATGACGTACCCGGGGTGTTTTTCGATTACGGCAAGTTCGATGTCTCCGTCGTCGATCATGATGTTGCTACCCCTGGAAAGCACTTGCACAATCTCCGGATAGTCGACATAGATACAATCTTTGTTGCTTTGTTTTGTGGCATGACCCTGGAGCCGGATCGTCTCCCCCTCTTCCAGGCTTATTCCCTGCTCCGAATTGTTGGTGCGTATTTCAGGGCCCTTGGTATCGATCATGAAAGGGATCTTATGCGATACCTCCCTCACATTCTTCACAATATCCATGGTCTGTTCGGGCTGCTGATGTGCCGTGTTGATGCGCACCACATCCATCCCTGCTTCATGCAAACTCCGAATGAATCCGACCGAGCAGTTCAGGTCGGATATGGTGGCTACGATCTTGGTCAGTTTTTCCATGTTAAACAGGTATTGATGCTTCGACAAATGCCGGGTGGCAAAACCAGGCTTTATTCGTACCTGAGCGACTCGATGGGATCGAGCCGGGAGGCCTTGGCCGCCGGGTAATACCCCGCAATCAGACCGACACCAACGCAAAGGACAACCCCCGAGATCACCCATAGCCAGGGAACAATGAACTGGCTGCCCACCAGTACGGAGATCCCGTTGCCGGCAAGAATGCCCAGTATGATCCCCACCACCCCACCGATCTGACAAATGAGGATGGCTTCGGACAGGAATTGTTGCCTGATCATGGTCCGGGTGGCGCCCAGGGCTTTGCGGATCCCAATTTCCTGTGTACGCTCGGTTACAGACACCAGCATGATGTTCATCAGCCCGATAGCCGCACCCGCCAGGGTGATCAGTCCGATGATGGTGGCAGCCAGGGTTACAAAACGGATATTTTCGAGCAGGGCCTGGGCAATGTTATCGCTTTTGGCCATATCAAAAGAGCTTGGGTCGCCGAACCTGTCGCCCCTGATGATGCGGAACAGCCCAGTGGCCTCATCAATGGCCATGTCGAGGCTTTCCACATCAAAGGTGCTCACGTTGATGGTGTAGTTCATGTTCGGACGCGAGAAATTCTGACGCAGGGTCTGGTACGGGATGATGCAATGAAGGTCTTCGGAAAACCCTAAACCCGATCCCTGCCGGGCCATCACCCCGATGACCTGATAACGTCTGTTCCCGATGCTGACAAAAGCACCGACGGGCTCTTCGCTGCCCGGAAAGAGGTTATTACTCACCTCATGGCCCAGCAAAACCACATTGGCTCCATATTGCAGTTCGGCGCTGGAAAAATTCCTGCCCATGGCCAGTTCCGAACCGGAAGTCACCAGGTAGTTCTCATCGCTCCCTCTGACCGTTACATTGGGGTTCGTTTCACGCGAACGATATCTGGCCGTGGCAGAGCCGCTGCCATGGACCGAGAGGGATACGTAGGCCGGAAACTGGAAACGCTCCCTGAAACTGATGGCCTCCTCGTAGGTAATCCGTCTGAAAACCTGCGACTGTCCGCCCCCACCCCCAATCTGAACCCGCATTTCCCGGTTTCGCACAGAGAAACTGTTGGCCCCGAGCCGGGCAAAATTCTCCGTCACCGAAAGTTTGATCGAATCAATGGCGGTGAGTATGCCCACCAGGGCCATGATGCCAAAGGCAATGATCAGTACCGTCAGGGAAGCACGCAACAAGTGGTTCCTGACCGACTCCAGGGCCACCCTGATGTTCTCGAAAAATACGGCAGACATCCGCTTCATATTCGCGAGGTTTTGGGGTTACAGTTTGCTGCCATAGGCAAGATCGCCTGCGTCTCCAAGCCCCGGGACAATATAAGCCTTTGCCGTGAGTTCGTCATCAACGGCTCCCAGCCACATGGTATAATTGCTGGTCGGCATATTTTTTTTTACGTAGTCCACCCCCTGGTTGCTTGCCAGTATGGAAACCACGTGCGTATGCGAAGGAATCCCTTTTTGGATCAGTTCTTTGTAACTCAATATCATGGAAGAACCCGTAGCCAGCATTGGATCGCTGATGATCAGCACCTTCCCGTCGAGGCCGGGGCTGGAAACGTATTCGACCTGTATGTCGAACCGCCCATTCTTGCGGTGCTTTCTATAGGCTGAGATAAAGGCGTTCTCGGCCCTGTCAAAGGCGTTGAGCAAACCCTGGTGCATGGGCAGTCCGGCCCGAAGGATGGTGGCGATCACCGGCTGGTTCTCCAGCACCTCACAGGAGGCCACGCCCAGGCTGGTGACCACCTCCCGCTTTTCCCAGCGAAGGGTTTTGCTGATCTCATAGGCAAATATTTCACCCAGCCTCTCCATATTGCGGCGAAAACGAAGGCTGTCTTTCTGAATGCCGGCATCGCGCAATTCGGAAATGTATTGGTTAAGCAGTGAAGATCGGTTGCCCAGAATATGTATCATCGTTTCTCGGTTTTACATGACACCGCTTTACCCAAAGGCTGTCCTCCCGGTGCGCCTCAGCCAAAGGAAGCTGTTGACCAGGGGTTTGAGCAACCAGGGCAGGCGGTTCATTTTGATTTGTAAAAATACACATTCTTGCGATCCAAAACCACGATAAAAGCGTGCAAGTTTCGGATCGGACGAACCTTCAAAGTCAAGGACCAGTTCTTTGCCCGCATGCTCCCTGATAAATTCATCCACCAGCAAACTCATTGCCCCGTTCTCCCTGGCCTGGGGCGTGGTGCCTGAGAAGAGCCAGACGGACTTTTGATGGCTTTTAAAAAAAACGATCCCCCCACAAAAATCATTGGTTTGCGAATAGGCACATTTCAATGAGGCCATGCCTTTGTGCATTCCGGCATATATCAGGTGTTTAAGTACCAGGTAATCCTTTTCGGAGAAGGGGACGCCTTTCAGCCCCCTGTTTTGGCGGAAGGCGTGGATGATGTCCTCCGGCCTTCCGTGCGAAGTAACAAATACCTTTTGTTCACGGGCCTTTTTAATATTCCGCCGGGTATTCTTCGAATAGTTTTGCAGCAGTTGTCCGTAAGGCAGGATCAGATCAAGCTCATAAGTCACCCCCCTGCTCCCGATGGCCGGGTAATTTGCAGGCAGGGGGTTGAAGGTGTTCAGGTTCACGTCGACCAGCCCGATGTCTGGCGGAATGGCCTCCAGGAAACGCAGGGTCACTTCGGCTGTCAGGCTGGAGGTGCTGAATACCCCCAACTGCTGGATAAAGAACGGCTGATAGGCATAACTGATGCCGGCTTTTTTCCTGATGGGCAAGGGCATCACGGCGCTGTAGTCATCTTCGACCAGGGCAGCCCAGTTGGCTGTGCACATGTCGAGGAACCATGAATAGCCATAAAAGATGCCGTTAACGGCCTCGTCAATGCAGCGGTCCCATCTGTCGAAATCGATTTGGTCATGCGTCAGGAAACGGATCATAGTCAATCTTGTGTTTGCTTGCCGCCAGGGCAAACATTTGTTCATACACGTTTTTCCAACCCTGCTGGCCATACCCTGTTCCCAGGGAGTGGTTATGCCAGAGGCTTACAAAAGTACCCTGGACCCGGTCGACCTCTTCGATCAAATGACTGATCAGGGGCAAACTGTCGGATGGATCCATCTTCAGATAATCGCGAAAACTCCCATCCATCAGGGCGAAAGGGACGATGGTCAGGGGGGTTATGCTTTCGGTTTCCAGATCGTAAAACCTGAAGGGAGAGCAGATACCGGCCCTGAATCCCGGCTGGCTGGCATATCCCATGCTGAAGTCGTGGGTAATGTTCAGTTCGATCAGGCGGCGATAAGTATGCGGCAGTGAAAGCCTCAGGTAATGCTGACGGCTGAAGCGCACATCCTGCTGAATAATGCCGGCCAGGCGCACAACTTCCCTGGCAAGCATACGGGGGTCGCCGTGCGATGCATAACTGGGATGCAGGCCGACATTGGCATAATCGGCCAGTTTTTTGACAAGGGAAGAGAATACCCCCGAATAAACCGGCAGGTTTTTGTCGTAGGGCCCGTAATCGCCACACAGCACAAAACAAAAAGCTTTGATCCCGTATTGTTTGTAAAGGCCAATCATCTCATCGTAGGTGTCGAAGGGGTCGTCTTGTTTTCCCGTCAGCACAAGGATGCGCTGCCGGATGGCGTCAGGCTCAAGCCGGAAAAGCGAGCGAAGGCCCCCGAAGAGGGTACGGACAATTCCCCGGCCCCTGTAAGCATACGCAATGTCGATATCGTAGGTAGGGATGTAGGTAAAGCCAGGCAGCGCATAACGGTAACCCGGAAATCTTTCCTGGAGCAGATCGCCCAGGAGGATGGCATAATGGTTTACCACCGGCCTTTGCAGAAAGTTGTTTTTATGGGCATAGGACTCCGTGGCCTCGAAACGCCCGTGGATGTCTTTTGTATGCGGCAGGTACTCCTCGTACCTGCTGACCAGGTAAAATGAAGCGGAAAAGGGATCGAAGCCCAAAGGCCCGGACGAAGGGAAAAGCAGGGGTAGGTCGTTGCTCCGGTTCATTCCGGGAAAAAACTCCTTAATGCCTTGTTCATTCAGAAAGCCATGAGCAACAATATGCACTTCGTCCTCTGACAGGGGCTGCTTGCTGTAATTGATCCGTGGCCCCTTGAAATTGAGGTACTCTTCCGTTTCGGCGGTCAGGCTCCAATCGGAACCCAGCAAGCCACCAAGCAGGAGGCCGGCTGTGTATTCGATCCGCATGGAGGCTTGCGGGGCATAGACCAGGATCATGGAAGCAGTTTTTTGGGAAACTTACAGAGTAAAGTTAATGGAAATTTGCTTCTTCCTGTAAGTTGCGGGGTGATGATCCCAAAAGCCGCGAAAGCCGCCGCCTTTGTCCCTGAAGCTAAAGCATGCCCTCATCGGCAAAACTGAAGTAGCTTTCTGCGGCAATGATCACATGGTCGAGTACCGGAAGGTCGAGAACTTTCCCGGCCTCTCTGCATTGCTTGGTGATGTGCGAATCGTTGGGGCTGGGTTTAGGCTGTCCGCTGGGATGATTATGGCACAGGATAAGGGCAGAGGCATTTTCCTCCAGGGCCAGTTTGAAGATCTTTTTCGGATCGGCTACCGTACCCGACACACTGCCTTCGCTGATGCAGACCGGCCTGATGATGCGGTTGCCCCGGTTGAGCGCGATGATCCAGAACTCCTCGAATGCCAGTTCACCCAGCAGGGGTTGCATGATCTCAAATACATCGCGGCTGGAGGTGATGCTGCTCCTTTGCAGGCTCTCCGAAAGCCGCCGCCGCCTGCCCAGTTCCATCACGGCCACAATGTTGCTGGCCTTGGCCTTGCCAATGCCCTTGAAGCGGACGAGTTCGGCGACACCCAGCCTGGCAAGTTCCGAAAGGTTGTTGGAGACGCTGTGCAGAATGGTCCTTGACAGCTCCACGGCAGAACAGTCAGCCGTGCCCGAACCAATGACGATGGCAAGCAGCTCTGCGTCCGACAGGGCTTTCCGGCTTTTGGACAAGAGCTTCTCCCTGGGGCGGTCATCCTCGGCCCAGGTTTTTATGCCTCTGAGGGAAACGGAAGGATAGGAAGAAGAAGCAGGAGGGTTCATGTGTATCTGATTTTTTTATTCCGGTATTTTTATATGTTGTTTAACTCTACCCCCAGTCCGTGCGACAGTTAAACCCCGGGAAACCCCAAATAGGCTAATAAGTTTAAAAGTTTAAAAGTTTAAATGTTTAATTTTCAACTCTTAAACTATTCAACTTTTCAACTTTTTCGTTCATTCGTTCCTTCGTTCTTTCGTTCC
>PWJC01000144.1 GCA_003560165.1 Bacteroidales bacterium | reverse complement strand
TTCAACTCTTCAACTCTTCAACTCTTCAACTCTTCAACTCTTCAACTCTTCAACTCTTCAACTCTTCAACTCTTCAACTTTCTTCTTCCTACCTACTACCTACTACCTACTACTTACTGTCTTCCACCTTCCCTACAATGGCTTACGCGCGACGCTCAGCAAATGTTTCGACTGCTGAACCATGTGGGGGTCTTCGCAGTGTGCGATCACAAAATCCATCCAGGCTTTTTTCAGCTTCCTGTCGAGCGAATGGAAGAGCTCGAAGCGCTCGCCGAAAAAGCCTTCGGCTCCGGCCAGATGCACCGGCTCCAAGCCGGCCTTTTCCATCAGTGGATTCACCTCTTCGGGATGGGAGAAATACGCCTGGGTGAAATGTTCGGTGGCCTCGACAAAGCGGTCGTCGGTGCCGGTATCCCATAGCTTTTTTGCCCCGTCGGGTACCAATATGCCCTGCGGATTGTGTTTTACCCCGTATATCAGTGCGCCGATGCGCGTCATGAAGGCCGAAAACACATATCCGCCGGGTTTGAGATGCTCCTTTGCGCATTTAAGCAGTTTAAGCCGTTTTTCCTTGCTGATCATATGATACAACGGACCGAGGATCAAAATGCCGTCCCAGTCGTGTTGCCCCCAGTGTTCGCTTTCGAGGGCATCCGAATTTTCGATAAAGACCAGGTTGCGATGCGTGTTGAGCCGTTTTTTGACCAGGCGTATGTTTTCATCAGAAAGGTCGTTCAGTCCGACAAAATACCCCTTGTCGAGCAGGCGGGCGGCATAGCGCCCTGTGCCGCAGGCTACATCAAAAATGAGATCGCCCGGGTTCAGGTATCTTTTCACAAAATGCATGGTCACAGGAATTTCAAAGGGATGGCCATCCAGGCGTTTGTCTTCCTGCTCCACATGTTCGTTGTAGTATTTCCTCACCTCGTTCATAACTCATTCTTTTACTGAACATCTGACTGTTCATGACAGGCGGTCGCTCCCCGGCCGGAGACCCACCTTAGCCGGGCAGTCCGGATAAAAAGATCAGACAAATTCTCTCCCGTAGCGGTCGGCCATTTTCAGGGCAGCAAATACGGATTTTGCGGTTACCGGAACCGCTTCGTTGTGAATGGTCTCCCCTTCCTTTACCGAAGCTTCGGCAACCTTCATCAGGTCTTTGTCCGAAACATCCTTCAGGCCGATCTGCTCCAGGCTTACCGGTAAACCCACGCTGACACAAAAGCCGTATACCTGGTCGATCGTATCGGCTGGTTTCCCGGTGAGGAACAAGGAAGCCAGGGTGCCGATGGCTACCTTTTCGCCGTGGTAGTAATCGTGGGTGGGCTCCAATGCGGTGAGCCCGTTGTGAATGGAGTGGGCCGTTGCCAGTCCGCCGCTTTCAAAGCCCAGCCCGCTCAACAGGGTGTTGGCCTCAACCACCTTCTCCAGGGCTTGTGTAGATACCCCGGCGTCGCAGCTTATCCTGGCTGCCTCCCCAAATTCCATCAGGGTCTCAAAGCACAAATGGGCCAGGTGAAGGGCGGTCATCGAACCATGATTGCCCGTCATGTTGGGCGAATAGGCCTGCATGCACGACTGGGCTTCGAACCAGGTGGCCAGGGCATCGCCCATGCCGGCTACCAGGAAACGCGTCGGTGCATCGGCCACGATCTGGGTGTCGACCATCACCACGTCGGGATTCCGGAGCAAAAACAAATAGCGGTCCACCTCACCGTTTTCGGTGTATACGACCGACAGCGCACTGCAGGGTGCATCGGTTGAGGCAAGGCTGGGTATGATGATCACGGGTTTTTTGATTTCGTGGGCCACGGCCTTTGCCGTATCGATCGTTTTACCGCCCCCGAAACCGATCACCACCTCCGAACCTTTCTCTTTTATCAGGTCCGACAGCCTTCCGATCTCCTTGTCGGTGCATTCGCCCTCAAAGCTTTCTTTGCCGATCTCTGCCTCCTTTTCAATATCCGGAAGATAAGCGGGCAGGATCTCATCGTACACAAGGGGGTCGGCCACGATAAACCCACTTTGTCCAAACCGCTTGATTTCTTCGCCCAACTGACCGATGGCGCCGGGACCCTGTACATACCTTCCCGGAAATAGTGTTGTTGCAATCATCTTCTTCTTGATTTTGGTGAAACAATGCATTTTTTCCATGGGAAAATGCGAAAAAGTTATGCCAATCGCTGTTTGTTGATCCGGCCGGATGCATCAGCAAAAGCCGGACACCCCTTCATCCGGGGCGGTGTTATTGCGGCATGGCTCAGTTACCGGGCATTGAGGGAACATGCATTGCTTTTGGGAATGTCTTTTCCCGGAAGGAAAAAATGACGAACAAACGGACATTATGAAACAATTATGTAGAATATCTACACACTCATGATGTATCCTGGTCCCAGGATTCCAATGGAGCACCCACCGGCCACGGTCAGCGCATTAAGCCGGCAATGCGGCAAAAAGCCTGTACTGCACCCGGCTACACATAATCGAAGGGTGTCATGGAGAAGGAAGCAGGGTTTTGGTTTCGGTTCAGATGCAAATTATGGCATATTATTCGCTTTTTCGGAGGTGTATGCTTAAAGCCGAAACACCATGAACAAAAAAGAATACCACAAACTGGAGAATCAGGAGTGGCTGGAATCGCTCGAATACGTGATCCGTAACGAAGACGGTGAACGGGTGAGGGATTTGCTGCTGCTGCTGCAGGCAAGAGCACAGGAATACGGCATCAGTTCGGCCTGTCCTGCCAATACGCCCTATGTCAATACAATTTCGCACAAAAAACAATCGCCTTTTCCGGGCAGCCAGGAAATTGAACGGCGGATCAAGAGCCTTGTGCGCTGGAACGCCATGGCCATGGTTGTGCGGGCGAACATCGAATCGGAGGGCATCGGGGGGCATATTTCGACCTATGCCTCGGCCGCCACCTTGTTCGAAGTGGGGTTCAACCATTTTTTCAGGGGTGCCACCGATGAACAGAAGGCCGATATCGTGTTTTTCCAGGGTCATGCTTCGCCGGGTGTATATGCACGCTCATATCTTGAAGGAAGGCTGAGCGATGAAAACCTTCACCATTTCCGCCGCGAACTGAGCCGAAAAGGCGGAATTACCTCCTACCCCCACCCCAGGCTGATGCCCGAATACTGGCAATTCCCCACCGTATCCATGGGTCTGTCGCCCTTAACGGCAATTTATCAGGCCAGGTTCAACAAATACCTCGAAGACCGGGGGTTGATCAACAAATCGGACCAGAAGATCTGGGCGTTTGCCGGCGACGGAGAAATGGACGAGCCTGAATCAATGGGAGCCCTTACCGTAGCCAGCCGCGAGGAACTGGACAACCTGATCTTTGTGGTCAATTGCAATCTGCAACGTCTCGACGGGCCGGTGCGGGGCAACGGAAAAGTGATCCAGGAACTGGAAGCTGCCTTCAGGGGCGCCGGCTGGAAGGTGATCAAGGTGATCTGGGGCGGTGATTGGGATCCCCTGCTGGACCAGGACACCGACGGAGCGTTGGTCAGGCAGATGGAGAAGACTCCCGACGGGCAGTTTCAGAAATACGTGGTTTCGTCGGGGGAATACTTCCGCAGGGACTTTTTCGGAAAGAGCAAAACGTTGCAAAACATGGCCGAAAAGTATTCCGATGAACAATTGCACAAACTGCGGCGGGGAGGACATGACCCGATTAAGGTATACAACGCCTATAAGGAGGCGATGGCCGGCAGTGGCAAACCCACCGTGATCCTGGCACAGACCATCAAGGGGTACGGGCTGGGCGAAGCAGGTGAAGGACGCAACATCACCCACCAGCAAAAAAAGCTCAACGAAAAGGAACTCCTGCATTTCAGGAGCCGTTTCGGCATCCCCCTTTCCGACGAGGAAGCAAAAAAAGCGCCTTTTTACAAGCCCGGTCCCGACAGCGAGGAAATCAAATACCTGAAAAAACAAAGGGAAAAACTCGGAGGATTTCTTCCTCAACGCACCACAGAGGCCAGTCCCCTGGAGGCCCCCGATGACAAAATGTTCAAGGAGTTGTTCGAGGGTTCGGGCGAGCGGCAGTTTGCCACCACCATGGCCATGGTACAGCTGATGGGAAAAATGCTTCGCGACAAGCACATTGGAAAGCACATTGTCCCCATTGTGCCCGACGAATCGCGGACATTCGGCATGGATGCATTGTTCAGGCAGGCGGGCATCTATTCGCATACCGGTCAGAACTATGAACCCGCAGACAAGGAAAGCCTGCTGTATTATAAAGAGGCCACCGATGGGGCCATTCTGGAAGAAGGGATCACCGAGGCCGGATGCATGGGCTCATTTACGGCAGCCGGCACCGCATACGCCACCCACGGTATCAACATGATCCCCATATACATCTTTTATTCGATGTTCGGCTTCCAGCGCATTGGTGATTTTATCTGGGCGGCAGCCGACGCCCGTGCCCGGGGCTTCCTGATAGGGGGAACCTCAGGGCGTACTACACTGGCCGGCGAAGGCTTGCAGCATCAGGACGGCCACAGCCACCTGAGCGCTTTGGCGGTACCCGGACTCAGAGCCTATGACCCCGCCTATGCATATGAACTTGCAGTGATCGTAAGAGAGGGCATACGGCAGATGTTTGTCGAACAAAACGACCTGATGTATTACATCACGGTACTGAACGAAAAATACACCATGCCGTCCATGCCCGAGGGGGTGGAAGAAGGCATTATCAAGGGCATGTACAGATACAGGAAGACCCGGAAAAGAAAAGGGGAAAAGGTCCATCTGCTCGGCAGCGGGGCCATTTTGAACGAAGCCCTGGCTGCCGCCGAACTGCTTGAAAAGGATTACGGTGTCAGGGCCGATGTATGGAGCGTAACCAGCTACAAAGCCCTTTATGACAATGCACGTGAAACAGATCGGCTGAACCGTCTGAACCCATTCAATCGACCCGTTAAAACCTATATCGAAGAGTGTTTCGAGGGAGAAGAAGGCTTGTGCATTGCCGCACACGATTATGTAAAAGCCATTCCGATGACCGTATGCCGTTGGTTCCCGGGCATATTGACCGTACTTGGCACCGATGGTTTCGGACGCAGCGACAACAGGGAAGCTCTGCGGGAACACTTCGAGGTCGACCACAGGCACATTACGTGGGCAACCCTGCACAGCCTGTACACACACAACAAGGCAGCGAAGAAAACCCTGCAGCAGGCCATTAAAAAACTGAACATCGACCACAACAAAGCCAATCCCGGCATAGAAAAATAAAACCAAGCTGACATGATCAAGGAAATCAAGTTACCGGAAATTGCCGAGAACATCGAATCGGCCACCCTTATAAAACTGCTGGTTTCGGAAGGGGACCAGGTGGAAAAAGACCAGGACATCGCTGAAATGGAAAGCGACAAAGCCTCGTTCGAACTGCCCTCCGATTTTGCCGGAAAGGTAAAGGAGATCAAGGTAAGCGAAGGCGACGAAGTGGAGGTAGGACAGGTAATACTCACTATAGAAACCGGCGACGGCAACGAAGGGGAAGAAGAAGGTAGAAAAGAGAAGGAAGAAGGT
>PWJC01000011.1 GCA_003560165.1 Bacteroidales bacterium | reverse complement strand
TCAACTCTTCAACTCTTCAACTCTTCAACTCTTCAACTCTTCAACTCTTCAACTCTTCAACTCTTCAACTCTTCAACTTTCTTCTTCCTACCTACTACCTACTACCTACTACCTACTACCTACTAACTTCCACCTTCCACCCTCCGCCCCCAACGTCTTTACGCCGGCATACCGCGTTCATGCAGTGGTTCGGTATGGACCGAAATAAAGGTATCCTCCCCGTATTTGTCGCGCAGTCGCTTTTCCAGCCTCACCGTGATCTCGTGGGCTTGTTTGATATTCAGGTCGTGTTTGACCAGGATATGCAGATCGATGGCGACAGTGCTACCTATCCTCCTGGTTTTCAAGTCGTGCGGGTCATAAACTCCTTTTACTCCACTGGCAATGCTCAGGATCTCCTTTTCTTCGCTCAGGGGCAATGAGGTTTCAATGAGCTCGAGCAGGGCTTCCTTCACGATGCGGATGGCCACCTTGAAAATAAACACACTCACCACTATGGCGGCCAGGGGGTCGAGGATGATCCAACGCTGCCCGAGGAAAATGGCTCCGGTTATTCCCAGCAAGGTCCCCAGCGAAGAAAACACATCGCTGCGGTGATGCCAGGCATTGGCCACCACCACCTGGCTGCCGGTGCGTTTGCCCTGGATAAGGGTATACCAGAACAAAACCTCCTTGACCACGATAGAAAGCAGGGCGGCGTACAGGGCGACCATCCCCGGCCGCTGCAGGGGGCGGTCGCTAAAATGGCCGATAATATTGTACAAGCCCGCATAGAGGATGCCGATCCCGACCAACAGCAGCACGCCCCCTACAAAAGCCGTGGCCAGGGTTTCTATCTTTCCGTGGCCGTATTTGTGGTTCAGGTCGCGGGGCCTTGCAGCAACTTTCAGGCTGCCGACAATCACCAGGTCGGTGACAAAGTCGCTGACCGAATGGATGCCGTCGGCTATCATGGCAGCGCTGCGGCCCAAAATGCCTGCCAGCAGCTTGAAAATGGTCAGCAGCACATTGGCAAAAAAACCGATCCAGATGACCCGGTTGGCTCTTTTGAAACGCTTGTTGTTCATAAATCCGGGCTTTGACCTGGTACAACCTGAAGATTCACGATTGCAAAGTTAACCTCCAAAATCGTCAAGGTCAATATTTTCTTCAGGAACACCCAAATCGTCGAGCATGCCCAGCACCGATTCATTCATGAGGGGAGGGCCGCACAGATAATATTCGAGCTCCTCGGGTTCGGGGTGCTGCTTGAGGTAGTTGTCCAGCACCACCTGGTGTATGAAGCCGGTATACCCATCCCAGTTGTCTTCAGGCAGGGGTTCCGACAGGGCGATGTGGAAACGGAAGTTGGGGAACTCCTTTTCGATTTTCCGGAAGTCCTCTTCGTAGAAGATCTCCCGTTTGGAGCGGGCGCCATACCAATAAGATACCTTCCTGTCGGTTTTCAGGGTATGGAAAAGATGGAAAATATGGGAACGCAGGGGGGCCATCCCGGCGCCTCCGCCGATATAGACCATCTCCCGCCCGGTATCCTTGATAAAAAAATCACCGTAAGGCCCCGATATGGTTACCTTGTCGCCGGGATTTCGCGAAAATATGTAGGAAGAACATATCCCCGGGTTGACCTTCATAAACTGGTTTTTCTTGCTGTCCCAGGGCGGGGTGGCAATGCGGATGTTCAGCTTAATGATGTTGCCCTCGGCCGGGTGGTTTGCCATGGAGTAGGCGCGGAAAATGGGCTCGGGGTTCACCATCTTCAAATCCCATATCCTGAGCTTGTTCCAGTCTTCCCTGAAGACTTTCTCTACAGGGATGTCCTTGAAATCGACCTCGCAGGGAGGCACATCGACCTGAATGTACCCACCCGACTGGAAATCCATCGTCTCTCCCTCGGGCAGTTTCACCACAAATTCCTTGATAAAGGTGGCCACATTGCGGTTGGACACCACTTCGCATTCCCATTTTTTGATGCCAAACACCTCGGCGGGCACCTTGATCTCAAGATCCTGCTTAACCTTGACCTGGCAGCTCAGCCGCCAGTTGTCCTGTATTTCCCTGCGCGTAAAATAACCCACCTCGGTGGGCAGGATGTCGCCCGCACCTTCCAGCACCTGGCATTTGCACATGGCGCAGGTACCCCCGCCCCCGCAGGCACTGGGCAGGTAAATGGACTGGGCCGAGAGTGTGGTCAGCAGGGTGTCTCCGGCGTTGACCTCCAGTTCCTTTTCGTTGTTGATGGTGAGCTTTACCGGCCCGCTGGGAACCAGCCTGGCTCTGGCATACAGCAAGACACCCACCAGCAGCAACATCACCAGCAAAAACATGACGACGCTCAGGGTGATGATCCATATATTGCCAACTTCCAAAAAAATCATGACACAAGGGTTTCAGGTGTTGTTTACAATTCGATCCCCATAAAACTCATAAAGGCGATGCCCATCAGACCGGTGATGATAAAGGTGATTCCGAGCCCCCGAAGGGGTGGGGGCACATTGGAATACCTGATCTTTTCACGAATGGCAGCAATGCCTACAATGGCCAGAAACCAGCCTACCCCGCTACCCAGCCCGAAAGAGGCAGCCTCGGCAATATTGGCAAAATTTCTTTCCTGCATAAAGAGCGACCCTCCCAGAATGGCACAGTTTACCGCGATCAGCGGGAGGAAGATCCCGAGAGAACTGTACAGTGTGGGGCTGAACTTTTCAATGATCATTTCCACCAGCTGCACCATGGCAGCAATGATGGCGATAAACATGATGAAGGTGAGAAAACTCAGGTCGACCTCGGCAAAGCGCGGGGCCAGCCAGACCAGGGCTCCCCGGCCCAGAATGAAGTTTTCGAGCAGGTAATTGATCGGCACGGTAATTCCCAGCACAAAAATAACGGCAAAACCAAGCCCGACACTGGTATTTACCGTGCGCGACACGGCCAGGTAGGAGCACATGCCCAGGAAATAGGCAAATACCATGTTGTCAATGAAGATCGAACGGACAAATATGCTGACTAGTTCTTCCATCTCAATGGTGTTTTTGGTGTTTCCAATTTCTTACCTAGCTGATATCGATCAGCCTGCGGTCTTTGTACCGCTGCACCCATATAATGATGCCCACGGTGATCAGGGCCATTGGAGGCAGTATCATGAAGCCGTTGTTTTCGTAACCGATATCGTACATGAAACCGGGAATGGCCTGATAGCCCATCAGGGTTCCCGAACCGAATAATTCCCTGAAAAAGCCAACGGCCAGCAGCACCCAACCGTAACCTGCGGCATTTCCAATACCATCGAGGAAGGAAGGCCATGGCTTGTTGTGAAGGGCAAAGGCTTCCAGGCGGCCCATGATGATGCAGTTGGTAATGATCAGGCCTACGAATACCGACAGCTGACGGCTGATATCGTACACAAAGGCCTTCAGGAGCTGGTCGACAAGGATGACCAGGGAGGCAATGACCGTAAGCTGCACAATGATACGGATCCGGGGCGGGATGCCCTTTCTGAGCAGGGATATGATGACGTTGGCGAAGCCCATCACGGCAACCACCGAAATGGCCATCACCAGCGAAGTCTGGAGCTGAACCGTGATAGCCAGCACCGAACAGATCCCCAACACCTGCACGTTGATGGGGTTTTCGGGCCCGAGGGGGTTGGTAAGCAATTTCCGGTTCTTAACCGAGAACAAGGTTTCTGTTGGTTGTGTGCTGTCTTCGCTCATGAGGTTCTGATTTTTTCAAAGTAAGAGGTGTATGGCTGCAAACCCTCGCGCAACATATTGGTTACCCCGTTCGAGGTAATGGTGCCCCCGCTGATGCCGTCCACTGCGTGGAGATCGTCGGGAGGAGCGGTACCCTTAACCACCCGCACAGGGCGGAAATTCGTGTCGTCGTCAAAGATTCGTTTGCCCCTGAACTGGGCCTCAAAGCTTTGGTCGGCGATCTCTGCCCCCAGGCCGGGGGTTTCGCTGGCATGGTCAAAGTTTGCCCCGGCAATGGTGGCCAGGTCAGACTCAAGGCCCAGATAGCCCCAGATGGGTCCCCACAAACCACCCCCCCTCAGGGGCACGATGTAGAAGGTTTCGCCGTTGACCTCTGCAATAAACAAGGGCAGCTGCCGGTCGGCCACATCTTTGCGGATCTCATCCCGGAGGTCCACTTCAAAGGCATCCCCTTCGATTTCCCGGCCCTGGTGGTCGACAATGATGGAGGAGGTAATATAGCGGTCAAAAACTTCCTCTGCCTCGGCCCGGTCGGCGATGATGTTGATGGCCGAAAGAATGTTCTGCATCTTTTCTATACGCATGTTGCGCTCCTGCAGCGGACGCAGCAAGGTGGCTGCTCCGGACAGGACCAGGGCCACAATGATGACCATGGCAGAGGCGTAAAAAAACACATAGCGGTTCGACATGGGTTGGGTTTTTCTGGTTTATGTTTTTATGGGTGCCCTGGCACGCCCGAGCCGGCGCAACCGCCGCCTGATGTTTGCCTGCACCACGTAATGATCGATCAGGGGAGCGAATACATTCATCAGCAATATGGCCAGCATCATGCCCTCGGGAAATGCGGGATTGAGTACCCGGATCAATACGGTGATCACCCCGATCAGCACCCCGTACACGTACTTCCCGGTTCCGGTCTGTGCAGCCGAAACCGGATCGGTGGCCATGAAAACGGCACCAAAGGCAAAACCACCCATGATCAGGTGGTAATACGGGGGAATTTCCATATACACATTCACGGCCAGCAGGTTAAACAGGGTTCCCATCAGCAGTCCGCCAAGCACCACCGACAGCATGATGCGCAGGCTGCCGACTCCGGTGGCCACCAGTATCAACGCCCCCAGTAAAACGGCCAGGGTCGAGGTTTCGCCAATAGATCCGGGAATGGTACCCAGGAACATATCGCCGGGCGGGGGCAGGTTCACCACCTCACCCAGGGTAAGCATGGCCAGGGGGGTTGCGCCCGAGAAACCATCGACCAGTTGCTGCCCCTCCTGAAGGGTGGTATCGATCCACACCTCGCCCGACAAATAAGAAGGATAGGCAAAGAACAGGAAGGCCCTGGCCAGCAGGGCCGGGTTCAGTATGTTCATCCCGGTACCTCCGAAAACCTCCTTGCCGATGATGACGGCGAACACAGTGGCCACAGCCACCATCCACAAAGGGGTGGTCACCGGAATGATCAGGGGGATCAGCAGTCCCGTTACCAGGAAGCCTTCGTTGACCTCGTGATTGCGGATACTTGCGAACAAAAACTCGACAGCCAGGCCCGACACATAGCTGACCACGATCAGCGGAAGCACCCTGACCAGCCCGAAGAGAAACTGGTCGAACCACCCGGTTTCCACACCGATGGCCTGGTCATGCTGAGCACCCACATTCCACATCCCGAAAAGCATCGCAGGGACCAATGCGATCACCACATGGACCATGGTCCGCTTCATGTCCATGGCGTCACGGATGTGGCTGCCCCGCCGGGTTACATTCCCCTGTACGAACAGAAAAGTCTCAAAGGCTTCAAACGAACGGTAAAATTTCTCAAACCTGCCCCCCTTCTCAAAATGCGGCTTCAGCTTTTCGACAATATCATGTAAAGCTTTCAATGTGTTTTGATTTAAAGGTTTACTATCTGGCCTGGATGTGTTCAGGCAAATTCTTTTTGCATGATATCAAGTCCGTGGCGAACAATGGTCTGCATCTCGATCTTGGAGGGGCAAACGTATTCGCAAAGAGCAAAATCCTCGGGGGCTACTTCAAATATCCCCAGCTTTTCCATCATATCGATGTCTTCGATCATGATGGCCTTGATCAGCTGCATGGGCAAAATATCCATGGGCAACACCTTCTCGTACAATCCGGTGATCACAAAAGGCCGTTCGCCGCTACGGATATTGGTATCGAGGCGGTATTTCTTCCAGGGCATCAAAAAAGAGGGGAAGGTCCTCGAAACGCTGAACTTGTTCAAACCGGGGATGAGCCAGCCAAGGAGCTCGGGCTTATCGCCCTCGGGGATCACCGTTACCTGGTCGTCGTAAAAGCCCAGGAATCCTTCCATGCCGATCTTTTCGCCCGAAAGCACATCGCCGCTGATAAAGCGGGGGGTAACGCCTTCCTTGCTGCGAATGTTATTCTGCATGAAGGAAGAGACCCTGGCGCCCTTGTTCACCTTGTAATACCGCGGATTGACCACCTCCGGCCCGGTAAGCGCCACCACCTTTGAAGCATCGTAAATGCCTTTTTCAAACAGCCTCCCTATCTGGATCACGTCCTGGACCTCAACATACCAAACGATTTCGTCTTTGTTGATGGGTTTGATGTGGTGGATCTGTATCCCTGCATTGCCTGCAGGGTGCGGCCCCCTGAAACGGTGCAGCTTCACTCCTTTGGCCCCGGTAAAGGCGGCGGAGGTTGTGTTGACGGCATCGACGCCCAGGTGAACATCTCCCGGGGTGAGCCGGGCCAGCGCCTCAAGGCCTTTCTGGAAAAATGCCTCCTGCCCGTTAACGACAAAGTCCATATCGGGCGACAGAGGGGCCGTTTTGAAGGCCGAAACAAAGATGTCCCTGGGTGTCTCGCCGGGTTTGGCGATCACCGAATAAGGCCGCTGCCTGATGCAGGGCCACAATCCGCTCGTCAACAGCTTATCGGTAATCTGTTCCGGCGACATCTCCGCAAGGGGCCGGGTGCCAAAGTCAAGGTATTCATCTTCGGCATCGGGGGTGATCCTGACTTCCATGATGCGGCGCTTGGGGCCCCTGACCAGCTGGGTGTAGGTGCCGCTCACCGGAGAGGTGACGATGATCTTCTCGTTGTATTTATCGAAAAACAGCGGAGTGCCCGCCATTACACGGCTCCCCTCCTCCAACAGCATTTTTGGGAAAAGACCATGAAAATCAGTCGGTTTCACGGCATATTCCGTTGCCCGGGGAGGAGTTTGGAGTATTTTTTCCGCTTCTCCCAGCAATGGGATGTCCAGACCGCGCTTGATCCTGACTATTTTAGACATCTTCTGAGGCTATTTTGTGAACAAACCATCCTGACAAAAATATAGATATTTTACAATACTTAAAAAGCTTTTGGGGGTTTCTTCATAAGCCTTGGCCATGTTGGTGTTTTTGAGTAGCTTTGTTTACCCTGCGGGCCACCTGACAATTAAAAGTGAACAGATGCATTGCCGCCATTTTTCTTTAATCAACCCCCTTGTTGTACTGGCCGTTGCCGGGTTTATGCTGGTTTTCGGGCCGGCACAGACAGGGGCAGCCGGCAATAGCCGGGCCGTCAATACAGATTATTTTCTTTATGGTGATTTTATCCATCAAAACAACATCAAAACAGTTTTGTTTAATCAGGAAGGGTTCGAACTTTCCGACCCCCTGATACGGATGGGCTCAGACAACCACCTTGTCCTTCGTTTCGACGACCTGGATGCGGATTATAAAAACTATTACTACACCATCATTCACTGCGACGCCCACTGGCAGCCCTCCGAGCTCAGGCAGTTCGAATACATCGAAGGCTTTTTTGACGACCAGATCACCGAATACCACCGCTCGATCAACACCCGGGTGCCCTTTACCCACTACCGTCTTGAGTTTCCGAACCGCAACCTCATGCCCACCAAGTCGGGCAACTACATCCTAAAGGTCTTCCTCGACGGAAACCGCAACAATGTGGTGCTGACCCGGCGCTTCATGCTCTTTGAGCAGACCGTCAGCATTGAAGGGTACGTAGACCGGGCCAATCTGGTGAGGTACCGCGACCGCAGGCAGCAACTGAGCTTTAGCATCAATACTTCGGCCTACCATATTTCGAACCCCTACCGCGACCTCAGGCTGGTCATTACCCAGAACGGCCGCTGGGACAATGCCATCACCGACCTGCCACCAAGGTCTATACGCGGCAACCTTCTGGTATACGACTACGAAGACCGCTTACTGTTCGAAGGAGGGAATGAATACAGGAGGTTCGACATACGCAGCCTGCGTTATTTGTCGCAGCGGGTGCAGGACATCCAGAGTACGCGCAGGCACTGGGATGTATACCTATTGCCCGACCGCATCCGGGCCCATCACGGGTACGTTACCGACAGCGACATCAACGGCAGGTACCAGGTGATCACCCAGGATGCCCGCAACAACATGCTTGAGAGCGATTATGCCTGGGTGCATTTTCATCTGCCCATGGAAGAGTCCCTTGAACGCGGCCACTTATTCGTAATGGGTGAGCTTACCCACTGGCATTTTTCCGAAGAGAACAAAATGGGGTACAATTACGGGGAACAGGCGTACGAACTGAGCCTGCTGCTCAAGCAGGGATATTACAATTACCTGTATGCCTTTGTGGAGCAGGAGAACGGGGTGGCAGATCTGTCGCTCATCGAGGGATCCCATTCCCTTACCGAGAACGATTACACCATCTATGTATACCACAGGGCACCGGGGGCGCTTCACGACCGGCTGATCGGGGTTACCCACATGAATTCATCCATTCACCGCTAAGGCCCCCTCACCCCCGGCACCGGATCTGCCGGCTATTCTGCTCAGCCTCCGCTGATCAGGTGGATCACCTTTACATCGTCGCCCCCGCGTACCGTCTGCGAATCGTAGTCGGCCGGTTTTATGGGTTTCCCGTTGATCCTGACCACCAGGAATTTGAAGGTGAAACGTTTGTGTTCGAGCAACTCCCTGACGGTCATGCGCTCAATTCCGGGAATGGTTTCAGGCCGGTTATTCAGGATGATCTTCATGCTACAGATAACTTATATTGAGGGTCGCACATGCTGCATCGCCTGTCCGGCATGCATCAAAAA
The DNA here is from genome assembly GCA_003560165.1 of Bacteroidales bacterium. GTDB lineage: Bacteria > Bacteroidota > Bacteroidia > Bacteroidales > UBA7960 > PUPG01. The sequence goes on along the minus strand of PWJC01000011.1, from coordinate 11,176 downwards.
TTCTTGCGGGCCTCGCTTTTCAAAAAATCCATGGCTTCGCGGGTAGCAGACTGCTCCAGGTCCATCCCCAGGAGTTTTTCGCTGAATCCGGTGGCGGTTTCGTTTTCGCCAACCGAAGCCCCGATGGCGTTCACCTGGCTGATCATTTCTTCGTAGGCCCGGGTAATCAGTTTCCAGGCCTGGGGAGAAACATACAGCTGCTGCGACAGGTTATGGGCATATTCTTCCCGTATGCTTTGCGACAACTTTTTTTGCAACTCCCTGGCTGTCATGCCGGGACGGTGTACCCGCATGATCAGGTTATTGGGCGAGATGAGCTCAAGCAGCAGGATAAGGCGCTCATACGACTGCAGCCGCAATGGCAGTGAGATATGCATCCGCTCGGCCACCAGGTCGAGGTGGCGGCGTTTGGATTCCTGCTGAAAGAAGGTCTTCAGCATATAATAGGCAGTCAGGAATACCACCACCGAAGGGATGGCGTACCGCAGGCTGTACAGGATGTCTTCCATGGCGTTCGCTTGTTTATGCCACAAAGATAATCCCTTTTGGTAAAACGGTTTAAATTGCTAAATTTGCCGCTCCAGCTGTTGAGGTCGGGAGATCCCCGCCTCACGAATTTCTTCATTGTCCCACTTTTATACCCAAATCTATGGTCACATTATCCGACAGAATAAACCGCTTGTCCGAATCCGAAACCCTTGCCATGTCAAGGATGAGTCGCGAACTGAAAGCCGAGGGCCATGACGTGATCAACCTCAGCGTGGGGGAACCCGACTTTTTCACCCCCGATAACATCAAGGAGGCAGCCAAGCAGGCGGTCGACGACAACTATTCGTTCTACAGCCCTGTTAACGGGTACCTCGACCTGAGGCAGGGAATCTGCAAGAAACTGGAGCGCGACAACAAGCTGGTCTATACCCCCGAACAGATCGTGGTCAGCACCGGGGCCAAGCAAAGCATTGCCAATGCGGTCCTCTGCATGGTCAACCCCGGCGATGAAGTCATCATTCCGGCCCCCTATTGGGTCAGCTACCGGGAGATCGTCCGCATGGCCGATGGCAAGGAAGTGTACGTGAAGGCAGGCATCGGGAACGACTTCAAGATCACCCCCGCCCAGCTTGAAGAGGCCATTACCGGCAAAACCCGGCTGTTTATTTTTTCCAGCCCCTGCAATCCGACCGGTTCGGTTTACTCCAGGGAGGAACTCAGTGCCCTGGCAGAGGTATTTGAAAAACATCCCCAGGTATACATTATTTCGGATGAGATCTACGAACACATCAACTTCAGCGGAAAACACGAGAGCATTGCCAGCTTCGATGCCATCAAAGACAGGGTGATTCTGGTAAACGGGGTTTCCAAGGGTTTTGCCATGACCGGCTGGCGGGGAGGCTACCTGGCAGCCCATCCCGATATTGCCAAAGCCTGCAACAAACTGCAGGGGCAGTTTACCTCGGGTACCTGCTCCATTGCCCAGCGCGCTGCCCTCAGGGCCATGGAAACCGACCCCGCACAAACCCGGCATATGCTGGAGAAATTCCTGGAGCGCCGCGACCTGGTGCTGAAACTGATGGAAGAGGTACCCGGTACCAGGACCAACCGACCTCAGGGTGCTTTCTATCTCTTTGTGAACGTCAGGTCGTATTTCGGGAAAACCGACGGGGAACAAACCATCAGAGATTCGGCCGGCTTCTGCATGTACCTGCTGACCAAGGCCCATGTGGCCATGGTACCGGGCAGTGCCTTCGGCGATGACGACTGCGTGCGTTTTTCCTACGCCACCTCCAACGACCTGCTCATCGAGGCAGTGGAGAGGATGAAAAAAGCCCTGGCCGAACTGAAATAAAACGGGGCGAAGAGGCGTTTTGCAGCCATGACCGACAAGAACACCATCACCAGCATATTTCATGCCTTTGAAGGAAAGAAGTTTCTGATCATCGGCGATGTGATGATCGACTCCTACCTCTGGGGCAGTGTAGACCGGGTGTCGCCGGAGGCACCCGTGCCCATTGTTGCCCTCAACAGGCGGGAAAGCCGGTTGGGAGGCGCAGCCAATGTGGCGCTGAATATCCAGAACATGGGCGGTGTTCCCGTGCTGTGTTCGGTAATCGGTAAAGACGACAAAAGCGAGCTCTTTCTCGAACTGCTGAAGAAGCAGGAGCTGACCAGCCAGGGCATACTGACCAGCGAACACAGGCTGACCACGGTCAAATTCCGGGTCTTCGGCAACAATGTGCAGATGCTGCGCGTAGACGAAGAGGTGGCCCATGGCCTTCATCCGGCCGAGTCGGCCATGCTGCTGAAAAGGATCACCGGCTTTCTGGAGGCCCGTGGCATTGATGCCATTGTCTTTGAAGATTACGACAAGGGTATCATCAGCCCCTGGCTGATCGGCGAAGTGATGAAGCTGGCCCGTCAGTACGACGTACCGGTGGTGGTAGATCCCAAGAGGAAAAATTTCACCCAATACCATGGGGTGACGCTGATCAAGCCCAATTTGAAAGAATTGCGCGAAGGGCTCAACCTGAACGGCGAACTGCTGAACCCGGAGCAGATACACAAGGCCGTTCTGGCCCTGCAGGATAAGCTGGAGGTGGAGATCGTGCTGGCCACCCTTTCGGACAAAGGCATCTATTACAGCCGCAGGTCGGCCGACGGCAGCAGGGAGTCGGGAAATATTCCGGCCTACATCCGCGATGTGGCCGATGTGTCCGGGGCCGGCGACACCGTGATCGGCCTGGCTGCCCTTTGTGTGGCCACAGGCACCCCCGTTGAGCTCATGGCCAGGATCTGCAACCTGGGCGGGGGCCTGGTTTGCGAAATGGTGGGGGTTGTCCCCGTAAACAAAGACAAATTGCTGTTTGAGGCCCTGAAGAAGTTCTGCCAGAAGTAAGCCCTGGCAACTGATTTTCCTGGTATGACAAACAAAGACCTTTCGTTTCTGCGGCAGGAATACGCAGCTTTTTCGCTGGATGAGGCTTCAGCCCCCGGCGACCCCATCCACCTTTTTCACCAATGGCTCGATCAGGCGATCGGGGCCGGGTTGTCCGAACCAAATGCCATGACCCTGGCCACGGTCACCCCCGATAGCAAAGCGGCGGCCAGGGTGGTCCTGCTCAAGGAAGTGGAAAGGGGAGGCTTTGTTTTTTACACCAATTACCTGAGCGCCAAGGGCAGGCAGCTGGCGGCAAATCCCCACGCATCCCTGGTGTTTTTGTGGCTGGAATTGCACCGTCAGGTCAGGGTGAGCGGAAAAACAGTGAAGGTCGACGCAGCCGCATCAGACCAATATTTCAGTCTCCGCCCGGCCAACAGCAGGCTCGGCGCGGCCGCCTCACCCCAGAGTCAACCCGTGGGCAGTCGCAGGGAACTTGAAGAACGATTTGAGGAATTGCGCAGCCGCTTCCCCCGGGGCGATCTGCCCCGCCCTCCCAACTGGGGCGGGTACCGGCTGCTCCCTGCAGAAATAGAGTTCTGGCAGGGAAGGGAAAGCCGCCTGCACGACAGGCTGCTCTATACCAGGGAAGGCGAAAGCTGGCAGATCAGCAGGCTGGCACCCTGAAAGCGGCCGTTTTGTTTCCGCAGGCAAAATAAAGAGGCGGCTGTTCCGTTTTGATCAAGAGAAGTTCCAATCAGAAACGGTGAATATCAATGAAGCGAGAACCGATCATCAGACAGCCCAGGCACTTGTTGCTGATGTCACTGGCTGTGACCCTGCTGCTGATGTCTGCCTCAGAGGCAATGGCACAGCGGCGGCGCACCCTGACATTCCGCAATTTGCAGGAGCATGACCAAAAGCCCTACAATTTTGGGTTTTCCCTGGGCCTGAACACCATCAATTTCGCCCTCACACCCATTGAAGGGCTTCAGGATGAATACAAGCTCGAATACACCCTGCCCCAGCAGGATTTTGGCTTCCATATCGGCATCGTGTCCAACCTGAAGCTCAACAGGTATATGGATTTACGGTTCATACCCGCCATTTCCTTTGGCGACAGGTACATCGAATATTACGAAGGGCTTTTCGAGGACGGTCCCACCAAAAGGCAGGATCTGGAAACCACCGTCATGGAATTCCCCCTCCACCTCAAATACAAATCGGCGCGCATGATGAACACCAGGGTGTATGTAATAGCCGGGGGGAAGTACACCCACGACCTGGCTTCCATCGAACTGGGGGTAGGCGATGAGATTTATGCCAGGGTGGCCCGCAACGACATCCATTACGAGTTGGGGGCGGGCTACGAATATTATTTCCACTACTTCAAGTTCTCGGCCGAGATCAAAGCTTCCTTCGGAATACTCAACCTGGCCCGGCCGGGCGAAAAGGGTGCCAGGTATTACGACTCCATCGACCGCCTGAACTCCAAGAGCCTGATGTTCTCACTGATGTTCGAATAGCCCTTAAGAAGCATCCTGCCATTTGCAGAAAAAGTCCCAGACAACCACCCCGGCCGTCACCGAGATATTCATGGAATGTTTTGTGCCGAACTGGGGGATCTCCAGGCAGTAATCGCAACGTTCAAGCACCTCCTGGGCCACACCCCTTACCTCATTCCCGAAAATCAGGGCGTATTTGCTGTTCCTGCCGGGACGGTGGGTGCGCAGGTCGCGGCTGGTCGTGGTCTGCTCCAGGGCCACGACGGTAAAGCCGGCTTTTTTGAGTTCTTCGACAACCCCGACGGTGCTTTCCATGTATTTCCAGGCCACCGTTTCGGTAGCCCCCAGGGCGGTTTTTTGTATCTCCCGGTGGGGGGGGATGGCCGTGATGCCACATAGCACAATGCCCTTGATCAGAAACGCATCGGCCGTGCGAAAAACCGAGCCCGTATTCATCATGCTGCGCACATTGTCGAGTACCAGCACCAGGGGCAGTTTGTCGGAGGTCCTGAACATTTCGGGGGTTTTCCGCCCCATTTCTTCCATGGAAAGTTTTCTCATTGCCAGAGTAGGTTAAACACGGGTCGACGGGCAGCTTTCAGGGCATCAGCTCTTTCAGCAGCTTTTTGGTGCCTGTTCCGGCCTTTTCCCTGATCAGGGTCAGCCGCGGGATATGCGACACCTGCATCGGGCCCGGATCGATCAGATAGACCGGGGTTCCGGGTCGGACATAGTCGACCAGGCCTGCTGCGGGATATACGTTCAATGAGGTGCCGATGATCACAAACACATCGGCCGTTGACGACAACTCCGCCGCCAGGGGGATCATGTCGACGGGCTCGCCGAACCAGACAATATGCGGCCGCAGCTGTGAGCCTTTTTCACAGGTATCGCCCAGCCTGAGTTCCCAGCCATCCAGGGTGTACACCAGCTGTTCGTCGGCGGTGCTCCTCACCTTTTTGAGTTCGCCGTGCAGGTGCATGACTTGGGTGGAACCGGCCCTTTCGTGAAGGTCGTCCACATTCTGGGTAATGATGCGTACATCGTAGTATTTTTCCAGCTCCACCAGGGCATAATGCGCCTCATTGGGTTCGACCTCATAAAGCTGTTTGCGGCGCTGGTTATAGAATTCGATGACCAGGGCAGGGTCCCTTTCAAAAGCCTGGGGCGTTGCCACATCCATGATGTCGTGCTTTTCCCAGAGTCCGCCGCTGTCGCGAAAGGTGCTGATCCCGCTCTCGGCGCTGATCCCCGCACCCGTCAGCACCACGATTCGTTGTTTACTCATATGTAGGTGATTTTATATTTTGGCTGTTGGCTTTTGGCTTTTGGCTTTTGGCTTTTGGCTTTTGGTGTTTTAAACTTTTCAACTTTTCAACTTTTCAACTTTTCAACCTTCTTCTTCCTACCTACTACCTACTACCTACTACTTACTATCTTCTACCTTCCACCTTCCTCCAACAAAAATAAAAAAAAACACCGATTTCCTCTTGACAGGTATTGCACTTTTAACCTATATTTGTGCAATAGTGCTTTTTTTTCTGCCGCCATGACCACCAGAGAGCAAATTATCGAAGGAGCACGCAAGGTATTCGAAAGGTATGGTTTCAGCAAAACCTCCATGGAAGACATTGCGAAAGCCGCCGGCAGGGGGCGGCGCACCATCTATACCCATTTCAACAACAAAAGGGAGGTGTTCAAGGCAGTGATCGACATGGAGGTCGAAAGGCTGGCCGGCCTGCTGGCCGGCATCGTGGAGCAGCCGGTACCGCCCCGGGAAAAATTGCGGCGATACATGCATGCACGCATGAACGCCATCAGAGAACTCACCCTCTACTACGAGGCCATCAGGGAGGATCTGGCGCACGACATCGGCCTTCTGGAAGAACTCCGCAGGGATTATGACGAGCAGGAAGCCGGCATGATCAGGTCCATCCTGGATGAAGGCAATGCGGCGGGCGTATTCGGCATCAAAGACACCTCCCTGGTAGCTAAAGCCATTGTCATGGCCACCAAGGGATTTGAACTTCCGATCTATATGGGGCAGCAGGATTACGATCACAGCAGCCTGATCGACCCCCTGATGAATATTCTGTATTCGGGTATCAGAAACCGGCGGCGCGGCAGTCGGTGAAAACGCCTTTTATGAAGAAACTGGGCCGGCATATCATCCGTTTGAGGCTTTGGGTCATCGCCCTGGCAGTAATCATCACCCTGGTGATGGGAAATTTCGCCAGGGAGCTGAAAATCAATGCCGACGTTTTGGGATACCTGCCCGAAGACGACCCAACCGCTGCGTTGTTTCACCGCATCGGTGATACGTACGGTGGAAACGAAATGGTGATCATCGGCCTGGAATGCGACCATGTGTTCGAGGCCGGGATGCTCGACCTGGTGCGGCAGGTTACCGACAGCCTCCGCCGTACCCAGGGGATCGGCCACGTAACTAGCCTGACCCATGTGCTGGATATTCGCGACACCCCCTATGGCATAGAAACCGGAAGGCTGGTGGATGAATACGACATCCCCCAAAGCCGTGAAGCCCTCGACAGCCTGAAAGCCTATGTTTTGTCGAAAGACCATTACAGGGGCAGCCTGGTTTCGGCCGATGCCACGGCCACCTTGGTGGCGGGCAAGATCCTGAGCGGAGTCAACCGCACCCGGGTAGTGGAAAACATCAGGGAAAAACTGGAGGGCCTTCCGTTTGAAGGGAACATCTATTACGGCGGCATGCCGGTAATCCTTCTTGAGCTGAACAGCATCATCATCGGCGACATCCTCCGGATCGCCCCAATGGCCTTCTTGCTGATCAGCCTTTTGCTATTTTTGGGGTTCAGGAATGCCAGGGGGGTGCTGCTGCCCATGATCTCCGTATTGATGGCAGCTACCTGGACCATGGGGTTGATCGCCCTTCTTGGATACGAGATCACCCTGCTCAGCAACATCATCCCGGTTGTCCTGCTCGCCGTAGGCAGCGCCTACGCCATCCATGTAGTCAATGCCATCCAGTCAGAAGAGCGGACCGGACAGGCCGGGGCCCTGCATAAGGCATACTCCCTCATTGCCCTTCCGGTTGCGCTGGCTTCGGTAACCACCATGCTCGGCTTTTTGTCTTTCATTGCAGGCTCTTACCTGACCATGATCAGGGAGTTCGGTATTTTTTCGGCTCTGGGCATCTTGTTTTCACTCGTGCTGGCGGTCACCTTTGTGCCCGCAGCACACTCACTATGGGGCAGGCCTGGCAGTACCCGCACTGCCGTCAACAAGGAAGAAAGCCTGGCAGACTTTGCCACAAGGGCCTTTTCGGGGCTTCTGAAAGGGCGGCACAGGGGCCTGATGGCTGCCTGGGGGCTGCTCATCATCGCCTGCCTCTGGGGGGTCACCCGCATTGAGCGGAGGGTCGAACTGGTGGATTACTTCCGCGAAGACAACATTGTGCGAAAGGGCGAAAACCTGTTGTCGGAGAAGTTTCACGGCAGCACCCCCCTCTATGTGCAGATCAGGGGCGATGTCCGGAGTCCGGAGGTACTGAAAGCCATGCGCGAAACCCAGGAGTACATGGAAGGCTTCGACTACATTCCCTACAGCCAGTCGGTGGCCGACCTGATCGGTCAGATGAACGACGTGATGGGCGAAGGAGACCGCATACCCGACGATGCCCGCAAGATCGCCCAGCTCTGGTTTCTGCTCGAAGGCGAGGAGATCATGGAGCAACTGGTGAGTCCCACCCTCGACGAAGGCATTGTCCAGGGTTTTGTCACCTCGACCGATCTGCCCGTTCTGAGGGAGATCGAAACCAGTTTCACCGGCTTTGCCCGGGCAGCCCGCGAAAAGGGGATCAACATGGAAGTCACCGGCATCCCCCTGATGTTCAAAAAGCTCGACGACAGCATCATCCGGAGTCAGACATACAGCCTGGTCATTGCCACATTCCTGGTGATGGCCCTTGTCAGCCTGCTGTTCCGCTCCCTGCGCAAAGGCATGCTGGCCATTATCCCCATCGGCGTTACCCTGATCGTGCTCTTTGGCACCATGGGACTTACAGGCATCCCCCTGGATATTGCCACGGTACTTACCGGAAGCGTATCCATCGGGATCGGCATTGATTACGCCATCCATTTTATCAGCCGCTTTGAACAAGGATGCAGGCTGCGACTGACCGCCATCCAGGCCCTCGAAAGAGCCATACGCATCAGCGGGAAGGCCATTTTGATCAACATGGTATCGGTCAGCGCAGGTTTCGCCATTTTGCTGAGTTCCGAACTGGTTCCCCTGCAGCGTTTCGGCTTCCTGGTGGCCGTAAGCATGCTCGCCTCAGGCATGGCCACACTGAGCCTGTTGCCCCTGCTGCTGTTGCGGTACGCCAGGCTATGGAAGGGGGAGGGTAGTAATTAGTAGGTAGTAGGTAGTAGGTAGTAGGTAGGAAGAAGAAAGTTGAAAAGTTGAAGAGTTGAAAAGTTGAAAAGTTGAAAAGTTGAAAAAGCCAAAAGCCAAAAGCCAAAAGCCAACAGCCAAAATCCAACAGCCAAAACATATAACCATGAAACAACATACCTGTACATTACTCCGGACGCTATTGCGGCAAGTTTTGTCCGCCGGAATTATGCTCACAATCCTGGCCGGGGCGGCCGCTCCCCTGCAGGCAAACGACGCAGCCGGGATCCTGAAGCGGATGGACGAAGTGCTGTTTGCCGGACAGGACCAGAAAAGCCTCATCACCATGGAGCTGACCGACCGCCATGGCAATCAGAGGACCCGCCAAGCCAGGGTATGGCAAAAGGGGGACGACAAGCGGCTTTTCCGTTTCACCGCACCGGCGGCCGAGGCCGGGATCGCCTTTTTGTCGCTGCCCGATGAGGTCATGTATATTTACATGCCGGCCTACGGAAGAGAGAGGAGGATCGCCTCCCATGTGAGGAACCAGAGGTTTGCAGGCACCGATTTCACTTACGAGGATCTTGAGGCGTCGCGGTACAGCGAGCGCTTCTCGGCCGAACTGACCGGCGAAGACGAGGAAACTTACCAACTCAGTCTGACCCCCCTGCCCGGGGTACGCAGCGAGTACTCCCGGATCATTGCCCGGATCAACAAAACCCACGGCTATCCCGAAACCATGGAGAGTTACGACAGGGGGGGGCAGAAACACAAAATCGCCCGGTATGCCTTCGAACACAGTGGTGACTACTGGTACACGGCCGAGATAGAGATGACCGACCTCAAACGCGATCACAAAACCCGGATGGTGTTCCACGAAGTGGTTTTCGATTCGGGAATTGACAACGAAGTGTTTACAGTAAGGAACCTTACCCGGTACTGAACAACCTGTCAATGACCAAAAGCAAGACAGCAAAGAAGTCCGTTTTCGCAGCATCAATTGTGCTGCTCGGCCTGATGCTGCCCGCCGGGGCCCAGGACAATCCCCTGCTGTGGCGCGGCAGGCTGGAAACCGACCACCGCATCCTGCTCAGGCACGAACGCGAATGGGCATGGAACGAAAACCGCCTCGAACTGCAGCTCGAAAAAAGGGCGAACCCCCTCAGGGTGGTGTCCAATGTCTGGATCCGCCACCTTGGCCCGGCCACGGCAGAAAGATCGACGGAGCTTCAGGACAAGAACCGCATCCATCCTCTAAGACCGGAACTCCGCGAAGCCTATGCCGGGGTGTACGGATTTATTTCCGACCGCCTCGACATGACCATTGGCCGTCAGCACATTGCCTGGGGCACGGCCGACCGCTTCAATCCCACAAACAACCTCAATCCCCCCGACCTCGAAGACATCCTTGATTTTGGCCGTAGTAAGGGCTCCGATGCCCTCAACCTGCAGTGGCATTTCGACCACCACAGCTCGCTGCAGCTTGTCTTCATCCCCCTGTTTCGTCCGGCAAATCTTCCGGCAGGCATATTTAGCGGGCTGTTTGATCTGCCCATCGAACCTCCGGCCGGTTTGCGGATCGGCACCTACACCGACACCCTCGAAATGCCCCACAACAATCTGCGAAAAGCGGGCAGCCTGGGCGGCAGGTTCAGGGCCCTGGCAGGTAACACCGATGTTTCCGTCAGCTATGTCTGGGGGCCCGACCCCCTGCCCCTGCCCAGGGAGGCATGGGTGCAGGCATCGGGCAGCAGCCATGCCCTCGATGTGGAGGCGGTACTTTTTTATCCTTACCGGCACATTATCGGAGCCGACATGGCCGGAAGCATCGGAAGGACAGGCATATGGGCCGAAGCGGCTCTGTTCATCCCAACAAGGGAGGTGGTGCTGACCACCCATATTTCGCCCCCTGCGGCCCTGCCAATGCCCCTGCCGCCGCAAACACAGGAAACCATCCTGGAAAAAGAGCCCTATCTGCGTATTGTGGCTGGGGCCGACTATACCCTTTCGGGGGGCACCTATCTGAACATCCAATACATCCGGGGCTTTTTGCACGAAAGGGGACGGGATGCGCTCAACGACTACCTGGTGGTTCAAACAAGCAGGCACCTCAGGCAGAATACCCTGAGGGTGGAGCCGGTAACCGGTGGGTTCACAGTGGCCGACCGGGGCGACCCTGCGGGCAATTACGGCTTTTTCTATGCACCCTCCATTGCCTACCTGGGGGTGGATAATCTCGAATTCTCGCTAGGCGCCTTTTTATTCGGGGGCAAGGGGAACAACCTGTTCGCCGGGCTGCTTGAACTGCACATGATCCGGCTCCATGCAAGGGCCAGTTTCTGAAGTGCGAACAAGGAGAAAAAAAAACCGGAAAACCTGGTAGTTTTGGTTCTAATATAAATATATTTGTATACCTGATTCGGTT
>PWJC01000004.1 GCA_003560165.1 Bacteroidales bacterium | reverse complement strand
TTCAACTCTTCAACTTTTCAACTTTTCAACCCCCTTCTTTCCACCTTCCACCTTGCGTCTTCCGCATCAGAACTTGCAAAATTACAAAAATCTGATATTTCTCTGAATTTCCTGCACTTTATCAAACCCCAGGTCAAAGCAATATTGCAGCATGATCTCATGACTCCCGTAACTTCTTCCCGCCGAACCCATCAGCGATGTGGTCACATCGTAAGCATACCCGATGCTGATCTGGTCCAGACCAACCCCCAGAATGAAGACCACGGCATCCTGGGGCCTTACACTAACGCCCCCCCAAAAGCGGTTATTGTATGTAACGATGGTATTTATGTCCATTTGCACCGAGGCCAGATCGGATTTTACAAGTATCGAAGGGCTGATGATGTAGTCAGACCTGCCGGGCAGCATGAAGTGATAGCCGCCGGTGGCGAATACATGCCGCCTCAGGGCGTATTCGCTGTCGCCGATGGCTCCGCGTGCCGAACTCAGCTGGGAAACCGAGATGCCTGCCCAGGCAACGTTGTCGAGCAGCAGGAATCCGCCCAGGGCAAAATCGATGAATATATGGTTTTCATTTCCTCCTACCAGGACCGGGTCGCCCGGTGTGATGGGGTTGAAATAGGAAAAGTCGATGCCCTTGTCCATAAAGCCGACCTGCGCCCCAATGCCGAGGCGGCCGAGACCCAGCTCCAGGTGATGGGAATAGGCAAGCCTGACCCCCACGTTGGTCTCGTAGGCCAATGCATCCTGAATAAAGCCCAGGGCGAGCCCGCCCCTGAGAAAGGGTACCGGCGCATCCACATTCAGGCTGTAGGTTTCGGGCGAAAGCCTGTTGCCTTCCTCGTCGCGGAAACCGCTCCATTGCTGACGCGCCAGCCCGGTAGCGCAAATGGCATTCCGCAGACCGGCCAGTCCGGGATTGACCCCCATGTTGTTGAACATGTTGTGACTGAACTGGGCCTCTTGCTGGGCATTGGCCAGTCCGCCAAACAATAAGGGGGCCATTAGCGCGAAGAGGGTTTTCAGGCGCATAGACTCTTTGTTGTTAGAATCATTCTTTTTATGAACGAAAAAAACCTCACTTTATTGATCATGATGGCCAAAGCCGTCAAATGTACAATAATTTTCCGAAGGCACTTCCGGCTGCTGTTGTTGTCCACGTTTCACATGCCCCGCTGCTTAAACAAATTTCTGGTAAACCTGCCACCATTTTTCAGGGATCTCGTTCTGGCAGGCTTCCTGATAATCACTATAGGAACAAGGCACCAGGAAATGCCTGTCGTATTTCATCTGCAGCGATGGCGGGCAGGGCACTTCCATCCACCACCGGTCGCTTTTCTTGCTTTTGTAAAAATTGATCTTATTCTGGAACTCACGTATGGACGCCACGTATTTGATAAAATCGGAGGAGTCCTTGATGTGTTTGTCGGGGAAATCGTTCCTGCGCCGGGCAAAGCCGTCGATAAAATACCATATCATCTGCGCCACCAGGTGAGCCGTCTGTTCCCCGTTGTCGAAGGCGGGGTTGAGTTCATAAAAGCCGATGGAGCTCAGTTTGTCGCTCAGGCCGGCGTAGCGCACGATCTGACAGGCCTCCTCTCCGTAAAAACCATTGGGGGAGGCATTGGGGTTGGCCGGTGCGTCCGACTGGCGGATGGCCGATATATCGAAGCTCAGCAGGTCTGCATTCCTGACAACGGGTTCTGTTCCGGCCAGGTTTTGCCTTACCCCGCCCAGGCGGGTTGCATCGAAATAGAGTTTGTCCATGAGCTCGATGGCATCCTGGTCAACAAAATATGTCTGGTACCCGATGTTGGTATAATTGAACAGGTAGTTCGGCTTTTGGGTCAGTATCTTGCTCAGGTAATTGCGGTGGGTGATATCCTCTTCCTTTTTCAGGCCGATGTCGAAACCCGAGTCGACAGATACGATATTGATGATCTGCCCCAGCGACTCATAGGCCTGGTAATTGGCATAGGTCAGGTCCTGGCTGCCGCCGATGATCACCGGGAGAATGTTTTTTTCGAGTAGTGTGGATACCACGGTTTTCAAGGCAAAATAGGTATCGGTCACCCGGTCTCCGGCCCGGATGTTGCCCAGGTCGGCAATCTGGGTTTTGGAAGAGCCCTGGAACAGCCGGTAAAGGTACTTTCTTACATAATCGGGCGCCAGGGCACAGCCTTCGTTGCCCGGGGCGTTGCGGTCTTCCTCTACCCCGATAATGGCCAGGCCGGCATTTTCCAGCAGGGGGAAACCCTCATCCTGGCTGTGTATCCTGATGTGCCTGCCAAGGATCAGCGGATGGGAGAGCTTTGCGGGCATCAGCCTGCCCGCGTCGATGGGTTGCAACAGATCGGGGATGTCCATTTACGTATGCAAAAAAAACCTTATTTGCCCTTTTTCCGGGCAGTTGTTTTCTTTGTTGTACGTGATTTCCCGGTGGGGGTTCCGGTGGCGATGATTTTTTTCACCTCTTCCAGCTCCAGATCCTCGGGTTTCAAGTTTTTGGGGATCTTGTAATTTTTGCCCTTTGCCGATATGTATGGACCCCAGCGCCCCTTCAGGATGCGTATGTCGGGGGCTTCATCAAACTCCCTGATGATCTTTCCCTTCTCTATTGCCCTTTTTTCCTCGATCAGGGCTTTGGCTTCGTCAGGGGTGATGTCGAGGGGATCCTTGTTGCCGGGAATGGAATAGAATTTACCGTCGTGGCGGATGTAAGGGCCGAAGCGGCCAAGACCGGCCACCATCTCCTGCTCTTCGTAAAGGCCCAGTTGACGGGGAAGTTTGAACGACTTCAGGGCCTCCTCCAAGCTGATGCTTTCCAGGCCCTGGTCTTTTCTCAGACTGGCAAAGCGGGGTTTTTCCTCCTCTTCGGGATCGCCGATCTGTATCATCGGTCCGAAACGCCCTATTTTGGCGTACACATTCCGGCCGCTTGCCGGATCCTTGCCCAGCAAACGCTGTCCGCTGTGTTTTTCGGATTTCTCCAGGGTTTCCTCCACCTGCCTGTGAAAGGGCAGGTAAAACTCTTCAATGACTCCCGACCACTGCTTATTCCCTTCGGCCACCTCATCAAATTCCCTTTCCACCCGGGCGGTGAAGTGATAATCCATGATTTCGGTAAAATACTCCATGAGGAAATTATTCACCACCGTGCCTATGTCGGTTGGGAATAGCTTATTTTTTTCGGCCCCCCTTACCTCCTGGCCCTGGGTTTTTTCGATTTGCCCGTTTTTAAGGATAATCAGGCCATAATTGCGTTTTTCCCCCTCACGGCTTTCCCTGACAACATACTCCCTTTTTTGAATGGTGCTGATGGTTGGGGCATAGGTGGAGGGTCTCCCGATGCCGAGGTCCTCCATTTTCTTCACCAGGCTGGCTTCGGTATACCTTGGTGGATGCTTTGAAAATCGCTGGGTGGCAGTTATTTCCGATACGTACAACTGCTGTTTCTCGCGCAGCGGGGGCAGGATGCCTTCGGCGGCCTCTTCTTCTTCATCATCCCTCGATTCGAAATAGACCTTTAAAAAGCCATCGAACCTGAGCACCTCTCCGGTGGCCACAAACTCTTCCTGATGGGTCGAACTGCCGATCCTTATGGTGGTTTTCTCCAGCAGGGCGTCGCTCATCTGAGAAGCGATTGTCCTTTTCCAGATCAGCTCATAGAGCCTTTGTTCCGATGCATCCCCTTTGATGTTCCCCACGTTCAGGTATGTCGGGCGGATGGCTTCGTGGGCCTCCTGCGCCCCTTTGCTTTTGGAGTGATACCTTCGCGCCCTGGCATAGTCGCTGCCGTAGCTTTTTTCGATCTCTTCCCTGGCCATGGCCATGGCGGCCCCCGACAGGCTGACCGAGTCGGTACGCATATAGGTGATCTTTCCGGATTCGTAAAGCTTTTGTGCCACCATCATGGTGCGGGAAACGGAGAACCCGAGTTTGCGGCTTGCCTCCTGCTGCAGGGTAGAGGTGGTGAAGGGCGGGGCCGGCGATTTTTTGGCCGGTTTGGTCTCGATGCTGCCAATGGTAAAGGTAGCCCCTCTGCATGATTCGATAAAGGCCATGGCGTCTTCCTCTTTTTTGAACCGCCGGGGCAGTTCGGCCTTTACCACAGACTTCTGACCCTGATGTTCGGCTTCGAATACGGCCGTCACCCGGTAAGCACTTTCCGTTTTGAATTCCTGTATTTCCTTTTCCCTGTCAACAATCAGCCGTACAGCCACCGATTGCACCCTGCCGGCCGACAGGGCTGGCTTGATCTTTTTCCACAACAGTGGCGACAGCTCGAAACCTACCAGGCGGTCGAGTACCCGTCTGGCCTGTTGGGCATTGACCAGGTTGCGGTCGATGCCGCGTGGATTGCTGATGGCATTCTCTATGGCTGTTTTTGTGATCTCATGAAACACGATGCGTTTGTAACCAGACTCTTCCAGCTTCAGGCTTTCGGCCAGATGCCATGAAATCGCTTCCCCTTCACGGTCCTCATCCGTCGCCAGCCATACGGTGTCGGCCTGCCTGGCCAGCTTTTTCAGGTCACTGACCACTTGTTTCTTGTCGGCGGGGATCTCGTACTGGGGGGCAAATCCATTGTCTATTTCAATGCCCAGTGTGCTTTTGGGAAGGTCGCGTACGTGACCCAGGCTCGACTTAACCGTGAAATCCTTTCCGAGGAAGCCCTCAATGGTTTTTGCCTTTGCCGGTGACTCGACGATTACCAGGTTTTTTGCCATATAAAATGTTTTTGGGGGGCAAAGATAACGGATTTTTTTCAAGCGAAATGTATCCATAAACTTTGGACAGGCCCCGGGTTTTTTTACTGAACGGTCTGACAAAACAGACGATGGGCCACCGGGCTTTGCCTGAACAATTAAGAAAGAAAGCCGGGTTTTTGTTTAACAGGCCACCGAAAAAAAAATTCCGGCGGTTCATCGCTGTCCCTGGCTATTGGCTGATGGGGTTGCCTTTGAGCGTTGCGGAGCTGCAAGAGGTGATGTGTACGCCGGCGTAATCGCCCGGTTTGTATGCCTGGCCTGGAAATACCACCACCTTGTTGTGGGAAGTGCGGCCCATCATATGGGCACCTGACCTTTTAGAAGGCCCCTCGACCAGCACCTCCAGGGTCTTTCCCACATCGGCCTCATTGCTTCTGAGCGAGAGCCTCTGTTGCAGGGCGATGATCTCCTGAAGCCGGCGCGACTTGGTTGCCGGATCGACGTCGTCGGCGAATTTCCTTGCGGCCAGGGTGTCGGGCCTTTCCGAGTATTTGAACATAAAGGCGAAATCAAACCCAACCTCTTCCATCAGCGACAGGGTGGCCTGGTGGTCGGCTTCGGTCTCCCCGCAAAACCCGGCAATCAGGTCGGTGGAAATGGCGCAGCCGGGGATGATGCGCCTGATGGCTTCCACCCTGCCCAGGTAATCGGCCCTGGTGTATTTTCTGTTCATCCTTTTGAGTATTTCCGAACTGCCCGATTGCACCGGGAGGTGGATGGCGTTGCATACATTGGGGTACTCTGCCATTGCATGAAGCAGTTTGTCGGAAATGTCTTTTGGGTGGGAGGTGGCAAAGCGAACCCGCATGCGGGGGTCGGTGCGGGCTACCACAGGGAGCAGTTCGGAAAAACCCATTATGCGCCCGCTGCCGGGCACTTCCCAGCGGTAGGAGTTCACATTCTGCCCGAGCAGAGTAAGCTCCCTGTATCCCGCTGCAGCCAACTGCCGGGTTTCCGAAACGATGCTGTTGGGGTCGCGGCTTCTTTCCTGACCGCGGGTATAGGGAACCACACAATAGGCGCAAAAATTGCCGCAGCCCCTCATGATTGACAAAAAGGCAGACACCCCTCCTGCGGCGTAACGCACCGGACTGATGTCGGCATAGGTTTCATCGGCCGAAAGGATCACGTTGATGGCTTTTTGCCCGGTTTCCGCATCCGTCATCAGCCTGGGAAGGGAGCGGTAAGCATCCGGGCCGACCACCATGTCGATGCGCATGCCAAGTTTTTCGTCCTCCAGCAGGGCCGCTTTCAGCCGTTCGGCCATGCACCCCAGCACCCCGATCAGCATGCCTGGCCTTGCGTTGCGTAAATGCTGCAATTCGCGCAGCCGATTCAGTACTTTTTGTTCGGCGTGCTCGCGGATGGAGCAGGTATTCAAAAACACCACATCGGCCTCGCCGGTCTCGGGAGTGATCTCGTAATCATTTTCCGTCATGACGGATGCCACGATCTCGCTGTCGGAGAAGTTCATCTGGCATCCATAGGTTTCTATATACAGCTTCTTGCTCATAATCTCATGCTCAGGCAAAAAGGGATTTTGTGTCGGGCAAAAATACGCAAAAAAAAAGCGCCGGCCACAACCCTCACCCGGGTCCGGGCCGGTATTGCCAGGCCACGATGCCTGTCAGTGGCCCCCGGACCTCAGCTTTTGCGGCTGAGATGTCTCAGAAATGCTTCGGCAACGACAAAGTCTGCCGGAGTGGTCACCTTGATGTTTTCGTAATTGCCGTCGGTCAGGAACAGCCGCTCTCCGGCCGATTCGAGCACGCTGGCATCGTCGGTGAAGGTTTCGTGGTAATTGCAGTTGTATGCCTCCCTGATCAGGTCTGAATGGAAACACTGCGGGGTCTGAACCAGTCTGATGTGTTCGCGCGGCAACGGATGACTGGAAGCCTGTTCACGGATCCTGACGCTGTCGTTGACACCCACCACTGGTATGGCGTTGCCGAATTTTTCGGCAAATTGGAAAACCCGGGATATTGTTTCCAGTGAAACAAGGGGCCTGACCCCGTCGTGTATGGCCACCAGGCAGTTGGTGGGGATGAGCTTCAGTCCGTTCTTAACGGAATGGAACCTGGTGGGGCCGCCTTCGACCAGTTCGTGGTTACCGTGGAAGCGGTGTTCGAGGCACAGGGCCTTCCATGGCTCGTGGGCAGCTTCGGGCAGCACCAGGACAAAACGCAGCTCGGGAGAATACCTCAGGAATTGTTCAAAAACGTGGAACAGCAACGGGCGCCCACCCAGGGGCATCAGCTGCTTGGGCAGCGATGAACCCATGCGCCGGCCTGCACCCCCGGCCGTGATCAGCACCTGTTTGTGCATTCGCATGATGGGGGTTTAATCAATGATTAGCATGGCATCGCCATAGGTGAAGAACGTATAATTTTCCTTGATGGCCACCTTGTAGGCCTTCATCAGCAGGTCGAAGCCGGCAAAGGCCGATACCATCATCATCAGGGTCGACTGGGGCAGATGAAAGTTCGACACCATGCAATTGGCCACACTGAATTCGTAAGGGGGGTAAATGAATTTGTTGGTCCATCCCTCGTATGGTTTGAGCATGCCGGTGATGGACACCGACGATTCGATGGCCCGCATGGTGGTGGTCCCGATGGCGCACACCTTTTTGTTTTTCTCCTTGGCGGCATTGACGGCCCTGGCAGTCTTTTCCTCGATCATGATCTCTTCACTATCCATCTTGTGTTTGCTGAGGTCTTCCACATCGACGTTGCGAAAGTTGCCAAGGCCTGCATGGAGGGTGATCTCGGTGAAGTCAACCCCTTTAAGTTCCAGCCGCTTGACCAGTTCCCGGCTGAAATGCATGCCGGCGGTCGGTGCCGCCACCGCCCCTTCGCGTTTGGCGAAAACCGTCTGGTAACGCTCCTTGTCTTCCCGCTCAACCGGGCGGCGGATCTGCCTGGGCAAAGGTGTTTCACCGAGAGACTCTATGGTTTTTTTGAACTCGTCGTAAGTGCCGTCGAACAAAAAACGCAGTGTCCGACCCCTCGAGGTGGTGTTGTCGATCACCTCGGCGACCAGGTTGTCGTCCTCGCCAAAATACAATTTGTTGCCAATCCTGATCTTCCGTGCCGGATCGACCAATACGTCCCACAACCTGGCTTCGCGGTTGAGCTCCCTCAGCAGGAAGACCTCGATCTTGGCGCCGGTTTTTTCCTTGGTGCCATATAGCCGCGCAGGAAATACCTTGGTGTTGTTCACCACCATGATGTCGCCGTCATCAAAATATTCCAGAATGTCTTTGAACACTTTGTGCTCGATATCCCCGGTCTTTTTGTGCACCACCATTAACCTCGACTCGTCGCGGTTAATGGGAGGCTTTTCAGCGATGAGTTCGACAGGCAGGGTGAATTTAAAATGGGATAGCTTCATGGCCGGCGGGTTAGGGAAGTATTGGACGATTAAACAGTAAGCTTGCAACGGAAAGGATGGCAAAGATAATACATCGTACAGGCCTTGTCAATAGTTATTTTCACAAACAGGCAATTTGGCTGGCTGTTTTCGTTTCATTCCCCCCTGTCTGCCCCGCCTTCAGCCACCTGCCTCAGGTGGTGTTCAAGTTCACCGATCTGCAAGGCCTGCTCCACGCAAAAACTGCCGATATGTGTCCTGCGCAATGCCGTCAGGGTAGCCCCCGAACTTAGGCTGTGGCCAAAATCCCGGGCCAGCGCCCGGATATAGGTCCCCTTGCTGCAAACAACCCGGAAGCCGGCTTCCGGCATCCTGACCCATGTAATTTCGAACTCACTGATGTGGATCTGAGTAGTCCTTAGTCGGGTGGTCTCTCCCCGGCGGGCAAAGGCATAGGCCCTTTTCCCTTCCACTTTCTTGGCCGAATACATCGGGGGCATCTGATCGTGGGTTCCCAGGAAGCTGCCGGCTGTTTTCTCCAGCAATTGCCGGTCGATGTGGGCTGTCTGCCAGGTCTTGTCGGGAGGGGTTTCCAGGTCGAAAGAGGGGGTGGTTTGCCCGAGGGTGAAGGTGCCGGTATAGGTTTTGTCCAGCCCCTGGTATTGTTCTATTTGCCGGGTGAACTTTCCGGTGCAAACGATGAGCAGACCGGTGGCCAGGGGGTCGAGGGTGCCCGCATGTCCTATCTTTATCTTTTTGACACCCAGAAGGTAGCGGATCATCGAACGGATCTTGTTGACGGCATCGAATGAGGTCCACTCATAGGGTTTGTCGATGAGCAGCAATTGCCCCTGCTGAAAGACTGCCCCGGGGCCTGTTGTATCGTTCATGGGCAAGGTTTAAAGGCTGGCTGCGATAATGGCCGTGAGACCAATGATCACGCAATAGATGGAGAAATACTCGATCTTCCCTTTCCTGACGATGCGCAGCATCCAGCTGCAAGCCGCCAGTCCGGCCAGAAAAGCGGTCACTGTTCCGATCACCAGGGGTAAAACGTTCACCGGGTCTGCCTCACCAGCCGGCGACATATTCATAAGCTTGAGAAAATTAGCGCCGAATATGGGTATCAGCACCATCAAAAAGGAGAACCTGACGGCCTGCCTGCGTTCGATCCCCAGGTAGAGGGCCGTGCTGATGGTGGCCCCGCTGCGGCTGATTCCGGGCAAAATGGCAAGGGTTTGGGCAATGCCGATCAGCAGGGCGGATTTCAGTCCCACCTCCTTCCTGTCTGGGGGAGAGAAACGTGTGAGGAAAAGCAACGTGGCCGTTATCAGCAGCATAAAGCCAACAAACAACACCCGGCCTTCAAATATGCGTTCGATCTGATGCTCGAAAAGTAATCCGACAATCCCGGTCGGAACGGCCGAGGCAAGCAGCAACAGGGCAAAACGCATATCCGGATTCCAGCGGAAGCGGAAGAAGTTAATGAGCAGGGCCAGGATGTCGTGGCGAAAAACCACCACCACGCTCAGGAAAGTGGCCCCGTGTACCAGGATGTTAAAGGCAAAGAATTCGTGGGGATCGTGCAGTCCGAACAAAGCCCCGCCAAGTTCAAGGTGGCCGCTGCTGCTAACGGGCAAAAATTCGGTAAGGCCTTGCAGCAGGCCGAGGATAAGCGCTTCAATCCAGGTCATGATCTTTTTGTTGCGGGGTATTACCTGGCCGGGGGTTTCCCGTCGCCGGGCAAATTGCTGGTTTTTTTCATGATTGCATAGATCTGGATGGCATAGCCTGACAATACCAGAATGGGGGCCAGGGTCAGCCTCCTGAAATTGAAAATGTCGTCGCTGAATATGGCCGGATCGTCGCTGCCCCCTCCTATCATCAGCAGGAAACCGAGGGCTGTTACGGCTAGGCCGATGACAAGCCAGGTATACTTGCGTTTGTCGAACAGGAGTACGTTGCCCTTTTGTTTTTTCATGATCGCTGTGGTTTGTTGCCTAATAAAGGTAAAGGTGATCGGTTTTTACTTTCAGGTATTTTCTTACTGCAAAGTAAGTGGAGACCCAGCTGATGAGCAGGCCCAGCAACAATACGGCCGCAAAGAGGGTCAGCAGCATGCGGTTGTCCTGGAAGATCAGCAGTTCGGGAATTTGCTGCCGGCCGGCAACCAGCGTGGCGATCAGCAAGGCAATGGCTAGGCCGGCGCCGATCAGCCCCTGAATCATGCCCTTGATGATGAAGGGCCTGCGGATAAAGGCCTGGGTGGCACCCACAAGCTGCATGCTCTTGATGAGGAAACGCCTGGAAAACACACTGAGGCGTATGGTGTTGTTGATCAGGGCAAAGGCAATCATCATCAGCAGCACGCTGAAGCCCGTCAAGCCGATCCCGATGCGCCTGATGTTTTCATTGACCAGGTGCACCAGCGATTTTTGGTAATCCACCTCGGTTACGATGGGATGCCGGATCACCTCTTCTTCGAACGCCATCAGGCTGTCGGGATTGGCATAGCTGGCCCTTAGACTGATGGAAATGGAGGCGGTCAGGGGGTTGTATCCGAGAAATTCAATAAAGTCTTCCCCCAGTTCGGCCATGAGGTCTTGGGCTGCTTCTTCCCTCGAGATGTAACGGGATTCGTTGACCCCGGTCATGGCCTGAATGGTCGACTGCAACTGACCAATGGCATTTTCGGAGGCTTCCTGGGTCAGGAATACCGATACCGTGATGCTTTCGCGTACATGCTCCGATAATTTCTGGGCATAGAGGATGATCAGGCCAAGCAGCCCGAGCACGAAGAGAACCAGGGTGATGCTGACCACCGTAGAGATGTAGGAAGACTTTAAGCGTCTGCCGATGACTTTGTCCTGGCTGCGGGCCATAAAACTGCTATTTCAGGAAGCGAAATTAATAAAAATTGTCGGGAACAACGGCCCTGTCAATCTTTTGTCGCAGGTGAAGTTGTGAAAGCCTTTCTTCCTGCTATGCCCCGCGGGGTGATCCTGCCTGCGTACCGATGTTTGCGCACAACCGGAAGGTTTTCCCGGGCATGGCCTTCACCACCCCCTTGAATTCCAGGTTCAGCAATACGGACGATGCCTTGCCCTGGCTGAATCCTGTTTCGCTGAGGATATCATCCATTTTTGCCTCCTTGCGTCCCTGCAGGTAGCCGGTTATCTGCTTTTCGTCCGGGTCAAGTTCCACAAAGATCCCGGTCTGCTTTTTCTGCCCGGGCTGTTGGCCGGGCTCCCAGTTCATGATGTATTGGATGTCGGCTACCGATTCGATCAAATGCGCCTTCTGGATCCGGATAAGTTTGTTGCATCCCTGGCTGAAAGGGTCTGTTACCCTGCCCGGCAATGCGAACACATCGCGGTGGTAATTGTTGGCAATGTTGGCGGTGATAAGTGCCCCACCGGTAGAGGCCGCCTCGATCACCACGATGGCATCGCAAAGGCCCGCGATGATGCGGTTGCGTTTTGGGAAGTTCTCTCTCTCTGGCCTGCTTCCGCTAAAATATTCGGTAAACAGCCCACCCCGGGCCGAGACCATGTTGTGGGCCAGCTTGCGGTGCAGTGGCGGATAGATCATGTCAATCCCGTGGCCGAGCACCCCGATGGTGGGCAATTGCTGCCGGAGGGCTTCGAAATGGGCACATGCGTCGACGCCATAGGCCAGGCCGCTGACGATCAGGGGGGCGTAAGGTGTGAGGTCTTTTACCAGCTGCCTGCATTGTTCCCTGCCGTATCCTGTCATATTCCTGCTGCCCACAATGCCGATTACCCGGTGGTGAGCGGGATGAGTCTGCCCCCTGACAAACAGCAGCAGGGGGCCGTCTTCGCATTGTTTCAGCCGGTGGGGGTAATCGCTGTCCAGGTAGAATATGGCCCTGAGTTGTTGCTTTTCTATCAGGGCGGCTTCTTTTTCAGCTTTTTCAAAATTCCGGAAATTGCCCACAGCCCTCGCCACTGTTTCGCCGATGCCCGGAATTTTCATCAATGCCGAAGGACTTTCCCTGAACACGGCTTCCACACTCCCGCAGTTGGATATCAGCCGTTTGGCAGTGACATCGCCCACACCCGGGATCAGCTTGATGGACAGCTTGCAGATCAGCTCATTTTCCATGGCGTAATGGCTTTGGGTCTAAAATTAGGTCAAAATTTGCCTGCCCGAAGATCCGGGAGGTGGCAAAAGGCCCCAATGGCATGACTGGCCGCTTCAGTGAAGCCGGGGCCGGTATCCGTTCCGCAAAATTATCCTATCTTGGCAGGGATGAGCCCAATGCCACATGATCCCCCCCTGGTGCTGGTGTGCCCCCTGGAATGGGGCCTCGGACACGCCACCCGGTGCATCCCTGTGATCAGAGCCTTTATGGCCAGAGGCTGCCGGGTGGTGATTGCTGCCGATGGCCACCCATTGGCCCTGCTGAAGCAGGAGTTCGGCGAACAGGCCGGATACCGGGTGTTGCCCGGGATGAAGATTACCTATCCTGAAAGAGGCTGTATGGCCTGGAAGGGGATGGTGCAGTTGTTGCCCATGGCGGTCTCCTTAGCCAGGGAGCACCGGCGGCTGAAAAAGCTGCTGACCGAAGTGGATGCCACGCTGATTGTTTCCGATAACCGCTATGGCTTGTTTGCCCAAGCGCTGCCCTCGGTGCTGATCACCCACCAGCTGTTTGTCAGGGCACCTGCCGGACTAAGGTGGATGGAGCCCCTGCTCCACCGGGTTGTGGCCTTCTTTGTGTCGAAACATTTCCAGTGCTGGGTGCCCGATCATGCCGGGCAACCCAACTTGTCGGGCGATCTGTCGCACAGACGGCCTTTGAGGGGCTGCCGCTTTGTGGGTCCCCTGTCGAGATTCCCGGTTCAGGACCCTCCCGCCGCCCTGCCGGATGATCTTCCCGCCGATTACGTCCTGGCCATGGTTTCAGGACCCGAGCCCCAGCGGGAGAAGCTGGAAAACAAGCTGCGGGAACAACTGTCTGCCTACCCCATGGCCGGGGTGTTGATCAGGGGGAGGGCAGATGGCCACTCGGTGCAGCGCGAGGGCAGCTTGCTGCTCATCGACCATTTGCCATCAGCAAGGATGCAGTTATTGATTGCCGGGGCCAGGGTGGTGGTTTGCCGCTCAGGGTATTCTACGGTGATGGACCTGTCGGTTTTTGGGAAAAAGGCCCTGATGATCCCCACCCCCGGACAGCCGGAACAGGAATATCTGGGGCAGATGCTGCAGGAGAATGGATGGGTGGCCTGCATGGACCAGGAGGCTCTTTGCTTGGACCAGGGCATTGAAAAAGCCCTCGGCATGAAAGGGCTTCCTCTCTCAAAAGGCAGTGAAGGCAGGCTTTCTGCTGCGGTAGAGGGGGTGCTTCGGCAGCTGACTATCAATGGGTCTTTGTCATGGCAGAAACCACCACAAGGATGAAATCGGCCAGACCCAGGTGTTGCTCTTCCAGCTCTTCGGTGTCTTGCTGCTCCACCGTGCTGATGGTCAAAATGTTCAGAGGCGTTTCGGCATATTCGCGAAGATACCAGGTGATCCCCTCGTAGTTGTCGGAATGATAGGTTCCGTGGAAATGAAGGAAGGGACCCTGGGGGGGTAGGTTTTGCAGAATGAAATGGGCCATTGTGGCGTCTTTGATGGCCTGCGCCATGGGCAGGGTTTCGCCTCCGTGTGCGGGCATGCCCTCCATGTCGAGCATGGCCTTGTATCCGGGTAGTTCGGGGTCGTAGGGGACGGGAAGGGGAGCGATGTAGCCCTTGGCCTGGCTGTCAAGTGCATCAAGGCCCCCGAATCCCTGTCTGTGGACCAGGGCGGCATACCTGCGGGGGATGTTGGTGGCAACAAAATTCAGATGATTTTCCCTGGCCAGTTCCACCAGCGGGCGGTAATCGGTATCGTAGTTGTTCCAGAGTTTGGCTTCGGCCTTCATGTGTCGTTCGAGAATATGCCCGCCGAAGTATTCGTCGAGGATGATCTGATCGTCGGCTTCGAACATTTCTGCGCCCAGCACCAGGTGGTTTCCATGTATTTCTGTCAGACCGGCAACCAGTTCAAACCTCAGCCAATGCGAAATGGGGTTGTTGTGCCGTTCGCCGAACAATATGATGCCGGCCCCGGCAGCCTGGTCGAGCAGCTCGTAAAAACCGGCGGGATCGCCGTTGCCAAGGTACAGGCGGTAGGCCGACTTATGTTGCGCCGTCAGGGATGAAAACGAGATGGCAATGCCCAGGAACAGGCAGATAAATCTTTTGGTATGCATTTGTCTGGTTGTTTGGTGCTTGCAAGCCGGGGTGCCCGGCAGGTAATTCAGCAGCTTGCCCGGGCTAGGCTTCTTCTTTCTTCAGCCTTCCGCCTAAAAAAGCCAGGGGCAGGAGGTCGCTTACCTTTTCTATTACCAGTATCCTTCCGCTTTCCTTGCTCAGCAACATTTTGATGGGCCCTTTCTGCAGGGCTTCGTATTCGAGCATTACCTGACGGCAGGCCCCGCAGGGAGAAACCGGCTCCTCCATCTCAATCCGTTTCGACCTGGCACTGATGGCGATCTTTACCATGGGCATACCGGGGAACATGGCCGAGGCGGCAAATACTGCCACTCTCTCGGCACAAAGTCCGCTGGGATAGGCCCCGTTTTCCTGGTTCGATCCCACGATGGTCTCCCCGTTGGCCAGCAAAACGGCCGCACCCACATAAAAAGTGGAGTAAGGAGCATAGGCCTTTGTGGTCATTTCGCGGGAGGCGGCCACCAGGCTTTGCTCATCGGGGGGGAGATGGCCCAGGTCTTCTGCTTCAGAATACCTGACCAGGAGTTCCTTCTTCTTCATAATTACTGGCATTTACCGGGACATCCCATTAAAAAAAAATCCAAAAAACAGTAACAAATCCGGGCATTTTTACGTAAAAATAAGAAGTTATCCTTACAAAGGCCACCTGAATCCGCACCTGCTGTCAGGAAAAGTTCAGTAATGAACGCCCCAAAGACCAGGTGTATTGTGTTTTCAACAGATTATCACTATATTTGTTTATAAGCTAAAAAAACGAGGGGTTTTCGTCATTTGGCAAAAACCCACCATTGTTTAACAAAAAAACATCATCGTATGAGCAGTTCAAGTGGTAACGCATTGATTGGTTTTATTTTTGGCGCTGCCGTTGGGGTGGCAGCAGGATTGCTGTTTGCCCCCGGCCCGGGAGATGAGACCAGGAAGACACTGAAAAAGAAAAGCCGTGAATATTCGGACGAACTTGCCAGGCAGGTGAATGCCAAAATGGATGAATTAAAGCATTATGTGGGCGACATGGCCGATGATGCCAGGGAAAAGGTGAAAAACGCCACTCCCGAAAGCCTGAAATAAACCTAAAGTTCCCTTACATGGAAGGCAGAGAGCTGCTTGAGCACATCGCCGGGTTAAAGGACAACCTGCAAAAGTACCTGGAGACCAAGCTCTCTTATTATGGCATCGTCGCTTTCGAAAAGGCCGTGAAGGTGTTGAGCCTCTTCATGGCCCATGCGTTGCTCTTGGTTATGGGCATGCTGACCTTGGTTTTCCTTTCCGGGGCCCTGGCTGTTTACCTGGGGCAGGTATTGGATTCCCTTGTCCTGGGCCTGCTCACCACCGGAGGGGTTCATCTGCTCATCTGCCTGGTGATTTATGTCTGGCGCAGACACATCTTCGGCCGGGTTGCCATACGCACCCTGGTCAATTTGTTTCTCTCTGACGATGATGCCGGTGCCGGAGAAAGGAAGGGGGCCGGATAATGGGAAATATCAATTGGCATCAAATCAGAAACATGCAGGACCTCCGCCTGGAAAAGGCCAGGTTGCGCTACGAAGTCCTCATGGCCGAAAATTCACTGAATGACAGCCTTCACTCCATCGAGCGGCTGTTCACGGTATTTGCCCTGATCCGCCGGGCTTCTGCGGGTTTCAAACTGGCCTCCTCCATGATATCGAAAGCAAGCCGGTTTATGGGCCGTCTCTTTTCGCGCAGCGACAAGAAACAAACACGGCAGGAACCGGATGTTGTCAGGTTTTAGCTTTACCGGTCTGCTTTAACAAAATGCAGTTTCAGGTTTACGATCTCCGGGCGGTTGCCGATGCGCACCGGAGGACCCCATGTGCCTGCCCCGTTCGAAACATAAGCGTGCATACCCTGAACATTTCCGTATCCGTGACTGATCCTGAACATGGCCCGTGTAATTAAATTCAGGGGCCATAACTGTCCGTGATGGGTATGTCCCGACAGTTGCAGATCAACGCCCAGTTGTGCGGCTTCCTCCAGGTAGAACGGCTGATGATCGACCAGGATAACAGGATAGGACAGGTTTATCCCTTCCATCAGTTTGCTGAGTGGTAGCCGCTTCCTGCCGGTGAATCGGTTCTTGTCACGGTCTTCGCGTCCCAGCAGGTAAAAGCTTTGGTTGACCTTGATCGCACTGTCGCGCAGGATGGTGATCCCGTGATCTTCGAGGTAATCATAAGCCCGTTCGGGGCCACCGATGTATTCGTGGTTCCCCATGACGCCGAACACCCCCAGGGGTGCGTGCAGCCTTTTCAGGGTCTGTCCCGTATTCTGTCGTATCACGGGTTCCAGGTCTTCGTCCAGGATATCTCCGGCCAGCAGGATGATGTCCGGCTGCAGCCCGTTCACCATGTCTGTCAGCCGCCCGAGCTGCCTGCTGCCGATAAGGGTGCCCAAATGGATGTCGGATACCAGTGCCACCCTCAGCGAGTCCATGCTCCCGGTCTCTTTCGGAATATGTATCTCAAGGTGCCTGATCTTCGGGAAGCGGGTATTGATGTGTCCGAGGGTCAGGAGCAATGCCACCAAAACAAGGGATCCGGCCATGAGGGTTCGCTGAACCCTGTCCCAGGCGGCAACCCATGCACCCGGATACCACCCAATGAGATGATGCGACAGCCTCAGCAGATCAAACACCACCACCAGGAGGAAAAAATACAGCATCGCCCCCAGCCAGAACGAACCGGTCCAGACCAGGACATCACTTACAGGCCCCAGCCAGAATTTTTCGACAACCCGGCCGGCCACATAGGTCGAGGCGAGCAACCAGAACCCCCACACATAATATGGGCGCCACGCACTGCCGGAGGGAAATACCCTCAATCCGCGGACAAAGATGTAGTAGTTGACTAGGACATAGATGACCAGTACAATAGAAAAAAAGATCAAGAAATTCATTGTTGCTGTTTTTTTGTTGACATCGGCCCTTGTTTACCCGGTGTGCTTTTTTTTTTTAAACAAAAGCAATGCTTAAATGTTTGTGTATTGTACCAAACAAAATCTGCACCACCGGTTATGCATCAGAAGGGAAAGATTGCGATCATTACGGGCTCCACCTCCGGCATTGGCCGGATAGCAGCCATTGAACTGGCCAAAAAGGGGATGAAACTGGTGTTGCCGGTACGCAACATTGAAAAGGGAGAAAGGCTGCTGTCAGACATTGCCGCGGCTACCGGCCAGCAGGACGCGGTGCTGATGCCATGCCATCTCGACTCTTTCGACTCCATCCGTCAATTTGTGCACGACTTCAGGCAAGTAGACGGCAAGCTTCATTTGCTGATTAACAATGCCGGGGTGTTGGAAACAAAGCGCAGGCTGTCGAAAGACGGCATCGAACTGAACTTTGCGGTGAACTACCTGTCTCACTTCCTGCTGACCACCTCCCTGCTCGACATGATCAGGGAGTCTGCCCCTGCACGCATTGTCAATGTTTCGAGTATCGCCCATCATGCTGCATGCATGCGACTTCACGACCCGGAAAGGGAAAAAGGCTGGGACTGCATCCGCTCCTATGCGCAGAGCAAACTGGCCATTATCCTGTTTACCCGGAAACTGGACAATATGCTCAGGGGCAGCGGTGTGACGGTCAATTGCCTGCATCCGGGCTTTGTCAACACCCGCCTTTATGACAAGATGCCATCGTGGCTGACCAGGCTGTTAAGCCCCCTGATGATCTCCCCCGAAAAAGGGGCCGGGACCCTTGTTTATCTGGCCACTTCGCCAGAGGTGGAGGGCATTGGCGGAGAATACTTCGTCAATAAAAAGATCGGCCGGACAAGCCGGCAGGCCAGAAACAGCGAGGTGGCCGAAAAGCTTTGGGAGTTGAGTAAAACATACTGCGAATCAACTTAAAAAGTCATGCCGAAGGAAAACCACCTGAAGGGTCAATCCAGCCCTTATCTGCTTCAACATCTGTACAACCCCGTCGACTGGTATCCGTGGGGAGAAGAGGCCCTGAACCGGGCCAGAACCGAAAACAAACCCCTGCTTGTCAGCATTGGCTATTCGGCTTGTCACTGGTGTCATGTGATGTAAAGGGAGAGTTTTGAGGACGAGGAGGTGGCCCGGCTGATGAACAGGTATTTTGTTTGTGTGAAGGTTGACCGCGAGGAAAGGCCCGACATCGATCACCTCTACATGGATGCGGTGCAAATGGTCTCGGGGCAGGGGGGCTGGCCCCTGAATTGCTTTGCTTTGCCAGACGGAAGGCCGTTCTGGGGCGGGACCTATTTTCCGAGAGATCAATGGAAAAGCATTCTGGAAAGGGTGGCGGAACTCTTCGGGGGGCAATACCCCGATTTAGAGCAGCAGGCCGCCCGTCTTACACAGGGGGTGGCCGACCATGGCTTCGTATCCGCCTCGCGGGTATCGGCAAGCTTTCGCCGGGAGGATGCACAGAAGCTGTTTGAACAGGTCATGGACCAACAGGACAAGGTGAGTGGCGGAAGCCAGGGGGCGCCCAGGTTCCCGCTTCCGGTTGTTCATGAGTTCCTGCTACATTATTACCGGCAAACTGCCGACAAGGCGGCATTGGACCAGGCAGCGCTCAGTTTGCGTAAGATGGCCCTGGGCGGCATTTACGACGTTCTGGGAGGTGGGTTTTCCCGTTATTCGACCGATGCCCAATGGAAAGTCCCGCATTTCGAAAAGATGCTTTACGACAACGGGCAGTTGTTGTCGGTATACGCCAATGCATGGAAGCTGACCAAAGACCCCCTGTTCAAAGAGGTGGTGTACGAAACGGTGGCATTTGCAGAAAGGGAACTGAGCTCGCCCGAAGGGCTGTTTTATGCAGCCCTGGATGCCGACAGCGAGGGCGAGGAGGGACGGTTTTATGTGTGGACCACAGAGGAGGTCGACCAGGTACTCGGGCCCCGGGCTCCCTTGATGAAAGACTACTTCCAGATGGGAACGAAAGGCAGCTGGGAAAATGGGAAATACATTCTTTTGCAGGTTGAGGATGAGGAGGCATTTGCCCGCAGCCGGGGGATGCAGCCCGCAGAGTTGGCCGCCGTGGTGGCTGGGGCCAGAAAGAAACTGTTTCAGGCCCGAAGCAAACGGGTGAGGCCAGGGCTCGACAACAAATTGCTGGTGTCGTGGAATGCGTTGATGATCAAAGGCCTTGCCGATGCCTCTGCGGCATTCGCAGAAAAAGACTTTTTGCGTCGGGCCAGCATGGCTGCATCCGAATTGCAGCGCCGGGCCATGGGAGAGGATGGAAGGCTTTCCCGTTTGCTGGGGGAGGATCAGGGTTCTACAGAAGGTTTCCTGGAAGATTATGCCTTGCTGGCAGATGCCTTTCTCAGGTTATACGAGGTCAGCCTGGACGAAAACTTCCTGCTGGCTGCGAAAAAACTCGGGGACTATGTCATGTCCAATTTTTCTGCTCCCGGCACCAGGCTCTTCTCCTTTGTCTCACGCCATGCCGAAAAATTGCCGGCAAAGAGTTTCGAAAGCTACGACAATGTTATCCCGTCGTCAAACAGCGTCATGGCCAGGGTTTTATTCTGCCTGTCGATGGTTTTCGAAGAAAGCGCCTGGGCTGAACGAAGCC
>PWJC01000032.1 GCA_003560165.1 Bacteroidales bacterium | reverse complement strand
TCGCTGCCGGCGGGATGGTGGCATGGTCGGTCTCCCTGACACAGCGCCAACGTCGACCCATTCGACGCTGGCGAATGCCAGGGCTCAGCCGAGGAGCGTTCTCCCCTGCCCTTCCAGATCGAGCCAAGCCTCGGACTGGGCGACATTCTCGCAGCCGACCAAGCTCTGCCGATCCGTTGCGAGGAAGAGCCGCGGCGACACCTTGCCTGCCAAGTGTGCGCCAAAGGCCTCGATGATCGTGTCGACACGCTCCCTGCTCTTCCCAACGAGGAGCACGCGCATGTTGTCCATGCCGAAGCGGTTCTGGTGGATGTCGGCGCGGAAGGTCGCGCCGTAGGCAATCAGCTTCCGCAAGACGAACGTCTGCTCGAGCCTTGAGCGCACGACCGGCATGGTGCCACGGTCGATCTCGAGGAAGAAGAACTTGCGGTTCTTGGGCGGCGCAAGGCCCGCGTGCTCGACGGCGAAGATGGCGTCTGGCTCGAGATGGAGAGGGCGGCGGGTGCCGCGGTACTCGATGTCGACGGGCCAGCGGGTTGGGCGCGGGTCACGCTGCGTTGCCGGCGGGGCCCCGCTGAGAATCTCGTGGTGCATCACCAACCGGAGAAACTCGGACTGCGCGCACGCCTCCTGCATCGCGATCATGAAGTCGGTGACGAGGAGCGCGTGCTTGAGCTGGGCGAGCTCGCGGTCGGCCTTGAGGGGCAAGCGCAGGCCCTCACGCTCCATGACGAGCTCGGCACCCTTGGGTGCAAGCATATAGATCATGTGCTTGCTGCCCTCGTGATAGACGAGCTCGCCGGCCTGCGCGCGCGGCCGCGCGAGATAGCCGCTATGGTAGAGCAGCTGGAGCCTGCGCCGGAGGTTGTCCGTGCTCCCGCCCGGAAAGAGGCGGTCGATATGCGTGCTCTGCACCACCTGGTGCACACCGATCGCGCGGACGATTTCGTAGTCACGCTCTTGGAGCTGGAAAGGCCCGGTCTTCGCGCGGCGAAAGCGCGGCAGGCGCTTCTGGACGCTCATCCCTCCAGTATACACCACCTCACCGCCACTCGACGTCCTTGTGCTCGTCTGGCTCCTCGGGCTCTGGTGCATTCCGTGAGCCCACTTCGCTCATCAGAGCGCCGAGTGAAGCTCGGCGCTCTCTGAGTTCCTCCTCGACCAATGCAATCTCGGTGTTGAAGGGATCAAGCTCAAATAGCTTCTCATAACAGGCCTGTACTGCTTCGAAGGACGGCACAGATCGTTGATATGTCACCGTTTGTCCATCGTAGCGCTGCAGGTCAGCAGCGCGAACGATGAGGCTTTGCTGCCCGAGTTTCGCAATTTCCACTGCCTTTAGATGTCTTTCTTCACTCAGATCGTGAAGTTGCGTGGGCAAGATTCGATAAACTGGCTCAAACGATTCTTGCTCTGACACGCCCTCGCTAAAGGTACTCACCCCTCCCCTAGCGACGCTCGTACCCTCACCTACCCCATATGCTTGCGCTTCTGAATAACTGCCAAATTGATTTCCGTCAGCATCAAAGCGATAACCATGTGCTGTAACTGCATTTACCATAGAGCTAACGCCTTCGCTCCAAGTATCTCCCTCAGTGTTCGTTCGTGTTTTTCCATGCATGATAGTTCTTGTAACACCAACCTGCACCGATCTATCCATGCTATGTTTGGGTCTCTCAAGATCATACTCATGAGATAAAAATCGATCAGCCAGTTCTAGAGCGCTCTGGTAGCTAGTACCAAAAATGAGCTTGTTTTGGGCGCCCTCCATCACCCCCTCATATATTGGCTCGCCCGGTTTTCCCAACTGACTTAGTCGTTGATGAGCAAGCATCAAATGGAGGCCGTATTTTCTTGTCTGATCGAGAATTCTCTCGATATCACTAGTCAAATACCGATAGCATTCATCGATGACCAAGAAGTGAGGCCTGCTCTGATTGGCGGGCCTTGAACGAGCCGTCTGTGTGTAATCACACAAAAGTAAACGAGCTAGAAGATCTGCATTTGCATCTGGAAAACCCGGACGTGGTTGAAAATTCGCGAGTACAATATCTCCATCATCCATAACTTTACGCACATCAAGTGTATTTTTAGTCTGCGCCAGAATTTGGCGAACAAAAGGATGGCGCATCATGCGGTGAAGGCGATTATACAAGCTGGCTACATTCTGCGAATAATCTTTGAGCTTCCACGAATGCATCTCAAGCCACGCCAACCGAGCAACCTCATCTGGCAGGTCGCGGGCAAGGTATTCGCGGAAGGCCTCTTCGCTCGCAGGCAAAAGACGCATTGCCTCGAAGATAGTCAGCCCATGGGTCGCCAACGTATAGAGAATGGTGGAAAAGGTGCGCTGATAGAGCGGCATCTGCTCTGTGTTCTCACCGCCCATCACCTGAGAAACCGCCTCCATGACCGCTTCAACGCGATCCATGGCGATTGCCTCGCGAACCGCTATGGGCGTGCCGTCAGGAATGCGAAGCGGATTGTAGCCAAATCGCCATCGAGGATGAGCGGGATCAAAGAGGTGAATTTTTCGATCACTCAAGAACCCCTCGCGCTGACGCGTTAGCCAACACACCAGTGCTTCATAAATATCTCCGTGTGGATCAATGAGAGTAAAGCCTACTCTATCGAGAATAAACTGCCGTAAAATATACTCAATTGCCCTACTTTTTCCACGACCAGAAAGGCCGATCAAATGCGTATGGAATTGTAGCTGGCTTTCGTAATCAAGTTCTATCGGCGATCCGTCTTTTTTCTCCCCAATAACAATTGGTTTTACTTTTCTTGGCTTACTGACTAGCTGTTCATAAATTGACATACTAGGCTCTATGATGTTATAATAATGTAAGAGTGTCTCTTTAGCGTCAGCGGGAAGGCGACCTGTCGGTCAGGCCTTCTTCCCACCTGACGCGAAAGGAACAATACAGTGCAGAGTGGACATTCTACCGTCAAGGACTGCCTCCTCCTCGCAACGAATGATCTTCGAGACGCGCTCATCCTGGGCGTTCGCGAGATCGACTCCGGCGCCGGCCCTGTCCGACGCGGCTCCGATGACTACTACGACCAACTGGCAACAGCGATCGTCGCCTACGTCCACGCCGAAGTGCGCATCGACCAAGCTCCAATGCACCTCCGCGATGTCATCAAAAACATCGAGGAGACAGCCCTTCTTCGTGCCGAAGCGTTCAGCGTTCTCCGCTGAGCCGCGCGGCGAAACCCTCAAAGCTCCGCCCGCCTGTGGCGGAGCTTTCTACATATTCCGCACCTTGTCCATTAAGTCTGCATAGCTCTCCTGTAACAACTTTAACTTATTTAATTTCTCTGTATCAGGAAGATACGAGTTCATTATTTCTTTATTTTTCAACATGTATTCTTTTTCTAAATATTCGATCCTCTCCCATTTCAGTTTTTCTTTATTTATGACGCCATCAATTTTTTTAAGAACACCGTCCTCCTCATTTTTATCAATATCGTTCGGAATTGAATATTGAAAGGTGAGATAATATGGAGAGGCCGTTGCTTCCAGGCGATTAACGCCATCGTTAAATGCAAATTGGTTGATTGCTTTCACAATAGGATGCGCGCTTTCATCGCCGCGCTGACCTACGATTGCACTCGCCAGCAACCCAGCAAACATCATTCCAAGAGGATTTTGCGAATCGTCTTTCTCTTCAGGAGGTGGAGCTGGTGCGGGCTGCTTATTATTTCGACCGAACCAAGAACCTGATGAAGAAAGCGTATCAAGACGTCGCCGCTCTCGAGCCTTTATTGCAGCGTCTGAAAACATTTCACCTATAGAAGGATCTTCAGCACTACCTGGTATATAGTTTAAGTAAGAGCGAAAAAAATAGAAATAGGTTACATCACGATTTAACCTATCATTTATTTCACCCCGATTTTCGGAGGAATCAGATATAAGGTAGTCACTTTTTTCTATATCATTAAGTCCGCCAGTCTTTCGAAATCCTCGAATAATTGGATATTCGGAAGACAAAGTATTTTCCCACGTGATTTGAACACCGTCTCGAAGAGGACGCGCTGAAACGGTAAAGCCCGTAGCCCTATACGTTCGGTAATTTTCGGATCCAGTCGACGTTAGATCATGCGACACGGCGCTGCTCCTTTTATATGGCAATCAAAATGGGTCACCTTAACTTAAAGGTGCGGTCAAGTTAGAAACAAACAAGTTGACCCATCGCTGCCGAGATCTTTCCCTTTTTGCCTCAGATGGACGCCTCGCCTCCCAGCCACCGCAAAAGCCGCTTCTCGACGTCCTCCCGGGGGCGAGTATAGCGGCGATGTGACTGTTTGACGATCGGCAAACGCCTGGGTTGGGCGACCGACGCAAGATGGATGGTCTGTCCCCGCCGCGGCTCGGTCGTGATTCCATCTGCGACCAGGCGCGCGATGATCTCGCCGCGGCCGAGTTCCCTGAGCGTCGACGCCGGCCACGGGGTGAGCACCCGCTCGAGCACGGCGGCGTCATCCTCCCCCACCCGGAAGGCGACCACGTTGCCGACATTGCCCACGAGCGCGTCGCGCACCCGCTCGGGCACCTGCTTGCTGTATTGCGTTGCGAGCGTGAGCGCGAGCCGGTACTTTCGCGCCTCCGAGAGGATTGAGGCGAAGCGCTCGCTCGCGAAATTCTGGAACTCGTCGGCGTAGAGCGCGAAATCGCGCCGCGCCTCCTCGGGTATCCCCGCCCGCCTGCGGGCGGCCAAGTCAAAGCTCGCGACCAAGAGGGCCCCGAGCAGCTGCGAGGTCGTCTCACCGAGCCGGCCTTTCGAGAGGTTGG
Organism: Bacteroidales bacterium; assembly: GCA_003560165.1. GTDB lineage: Bacteria > Bacteroidota > Bacteroidia > Bacteroidales > UBA7960 > PUPG01. The sequence continues at coordinate 759 of PWJC01000032.1, read as the reverse complement.
CGATGAAGATACGCCCCTCGTCCATCACCGCCTCCGGGCGCATCGTCGGGCGCACCTGGCCGAGTGTCAGATAGAGCTCGGGCGAATGCACGAGCATCTCGGCCTTGTTCATGACCGGGGCGATCGCCTCGAGGCGCTGCCGGTCGGGCCACGCCTCGAACTCCGCTTCCCAGAAGCGGCGCACCTGCGGATTGCGGACGTGGCGCACCACCTGCTCCCGGTAACCCGTATCGGTGAGCATCCGCGGGATGCCGAGGAGTGTGGCGCCGTTCGGCACGTCGAGCAGCGCCGCGACCGTGTTGGTGAGGATGTAGAGCAAGCGCGGGGTGGTCTCGGTCGAGAGCCCCCAGATCGAGGAGAATGCCGCGACGATCTCTTCCGTAACCCGTGCGCGCTCGGCCGGTGGCACGCCGGCGAGCGGATTGAGCGCGGGCACGCGCGCCCGATCGGCAGGATCGAAATACAAGACATCGTCGGTGCGCCACCGCGGCACCAGGTCGAGCACCTCCTCGGCGAGATCCCCATGGGGATCGAGCACGGCGCATCCGCGCCCTGACGCGATGTCCTGCGCGATCAAAGAGCGCAGGAAGGTCGACTTCCCCACCCCGGTCTGCCCGATGACCATGACGTGCATACGGCGATCGACGACCGACAGGGTCATCGGCCGCTCGTTTCCCCACGCGAGCTGTGTGCCAAGAACAAGGTCATCCATACCACGAGCCAGCCTCGCCTGCGCAGCCGACGCGCGGTGGCGCCGCG
>PWJC01000155.1 GCA_003560165.1 Bacteroidales bacterium | reverse complement strand
TGGCAGACCACGAGGTCACCATTTACGGTTCGGCAAACATCAAAAGCTGGTCGGCCAAGGTGCATCAGCTGGATGTCATCAGCGAACTGCTTGTTGAAGACGGGCAACTGACAGAGATCCGCAAGATGAGGGTGGAGATCGACGTGGAAGCGATCGAGGGTTCCGACGGGCGTGCCATGACCCGTGACCTCCACGAAACCTTCGACAAGGAAAACCATCCCCGGATCGTTTTTGAGATGAAGGAGATCCTGGAACTGGAAGCCGTGGAGAACGGCTACCGCATCCGGGCTTCGGGCGAGCTCTCCATGGCCGGGCATACCCGGACCATTGAGCTGGAGGTGGATGGCGAAGTCCCCGACGACGGAAAAATAGAATTTTCCGGGACCAAAACCCTGCTCATGACCGACTGGGAGATGTCGCCCCCTACGGCCCTGCTCGGCGTATTGCGCACCCGCGACGAGGTGGAGGTGGAATTCCGCATCGTCGTCGCTCACGACTGAAACAGTGACGGATTCCGGGCCCGGCCGTTGCCCTGACCGGACCCGTCTCCCTTTACTGATCGCCCAGGTATTTCCTCAGCCAGTTGATCTGCCGCTCGGCAGCGTCGATGGTGAATTTGGGTTCGCGGATGCCGTGTGGCTGCCGGGGATAGGTCACCATTTTGGTTTCGACGCCCAGTCGCCTTAAGGCCACATACAGTTCGTACCCCTGGCTGGGCGGCACCCTGATGTCTTCTTCGGGGTGCAGGATCAGGGTGGGGGTGCTGATGTTCTCCACATTGAAGATGGCCGAATGCCGCATGTAGCGCTGGTAGTTTTCCCAGTACTCGCCCTCGAAATAATCGGGCAAAAAGCTGGGGATGTCGCTGGTGCCCGTCATGCTGATGAGGTTGGTGACGCCGGCGCCCACCATCGACGCCTTGAAGCGGTCGGTGCGGGTAATGGCAAAGGACGACATATACCCACCATACGACCAGCCCATGATGGCCTGACGGTCGGGGTCAACCATGCCCTGTTCGATGAGCAGGTCGAGCCCGGCCTTCATGTCGTCGAGGTCGCCGTAGCCCCAGTCGGAGAGGTTGGCAAAGCGGAAATCCTTGCCATAGCCACCCGATCCGCGGAAGTTCGGCCGCAGGATGAAGTACCCTTCCGCGGCAAATTTCTGCAGCGGGTAAACATGGGGGGTGGCCACGTAGGTGTTCCCGAATACCCCGGTCGGCCCGCCGTGTACGTGCAGCAGAACGGGGTAGGTTTCCCCTTCGCGGTAATCAAGGGGGTAGATCAGCACCGATTCGGTCACCAGGCCGTCGGGCGACACATGTTCGATCACCTCTGCCCGGGCAATCGGGGTTTGTGCGTATCCGGCATTGATCTCGGTAAGCCTTACGGGGCTGAACACCTCCATGTCCGAAACCACGACATCGGGCGGCATGTCAAAGCCTTGCTGGATGGCAGCCATCATCGATGCATCGGCCGAGAAGCTGACTCCGGTAAACCGTCCGGGCCCCGCGGTGATCTGACGGTATTCGGCGTCGGGCCCGGTAACCGGCATGGCAAACAGGTCGACCGAGGTCTTGTGCAGTTCGCTGTAAAAGATCTCGTCGCCCCCAGGCGACCAGGCGATCATCGAAGGCTCGTCGTCGTGGGTTTCGCCAAGGCGGACCATCGAGCCGTCGGCAAGGTTTTTGACCATAATAAGCTCGTAACCGGGCCAGCGGTGGTCGCCCATGTCGGTGTTGAAGGCCAGGTAGCGCCCATCGGGCGAATACAGGGGGTTGGAGTCGCTACCCCCCAAATCGATCAGCAGTTCCACATCACCGCCTGCAGCGGATACGGTCGAGATGCTGGTATGGGGGTGGTATTCCAGCCCGGGCCGGGGCTGATGGTCGAAGGCGATGGTTGCATCATCGGCCGACCAGTGAAAATTCCCGACATGGAACTCCCCTTCGGTAAGCCGTACGATCTCGGCCGCCTCTTCGCTGCCGTGGCCGGTTTCGAACACGTACAGATGCGCATAGCGGAATTCCTCATCCACCACATTTACGTCTTCGCGTTGCCTGCGCCTGCGCTGTTGTTCTTCGGTAAGGGGGTCGACCATGGTAAAGGCAATGTGGCTGCCGCTGTTCGACCAGAGGTAGCGACCCACGCTGCCTTCGGCCCGGGTCAGCTGCCAGGCTTCGCCCCCTGCGGGGTCGATCATCCATATCTGGTTGCCGTCGCCGCCCCGGGTCGAGGTAAAGCTCAGGTAGTTGCCGTCGGGCGACCACTTTGGGTTGCTTGCCGACACATCGCCCCGGGTAAGCTGGAACTGCCGGGTGCCGTCGGTCCTGACCAAATGGATGTGGGTAAGGTAATCGCTTTTTTCCCCCTCGGTCCTGGATTCGGAAACCGTGAAGGCCACCCATTGCCCATCGGGCGATATCTCGGTACCCCCGACGCGTTTAAAGGTTTCTACCATATACCGGGGCGACCAAAGTTCCTCTTCGGCCTGCTCCGCGTTGTTGTTTACAGCAGTTGCGGCGATCCCCCCGGAAACCGGCAGGATGCATAGCATGAAAACAGAAAGAATGAAATAATTTCTCATGGTTTTGTGTGGTTTGTTGGGATAAAGAAGCCCGACACGGGCATATTCCCAAAAGTAAGCAAAAATCCGGAATGCAGTTTTGCGGGCCGGTGGTAATAAAAAAGCCGCCCCTTGTTGGTGGCCGGGGCGGCTATATATTGGGAAAAAAGGCTTATTCTCCGGCGTTCTCTTCGTCTTCCTGATCCTTTTCGTCTTCCAGGCCTGCATATTTCACGTATTTATCCAGCCAGTCGACCCACCTTGCCCACATATCGAGCAGGGTTTCGCGACCCGACTGCCCGTGGCCCTCAAAGGGATAAAAGTACAGGGCGGTGGTCTTGCCCAGCCCGTTCAGGGCGTGGAACATCCTTTTCGAATTGATGGGCCAGGTGCCCACATTGGTGTCGTCGGCACCGTGGTACATCAGCAGGGCGCCGTCGAGGCGCTCGGCATACAAAATGGGCGACATGCTGATGTAGGATTCCCGGCCCTCCCACATCACCCTGCGCTCGCGCTGGAAGGTGATGGGGGTGAGGGTGCGGTTGTAGTTGCCCGCCCCGGCAATGCCGGCCTTGAAATACGGGGTCTGTATCATGGAGTGGGCCGTGCCGAAGGCCCCGTAGCTGTGCCCGCCCAGGGCCAGGCGTTTGCGGTCGATAAAGCCGAGCTCGTCGCAGGCATCGATAATGGCATGCCAGTTCCTCTGTATGCTCGGGATGAAGTTGTCGTTGACCTGGTCCATGGGGCCCACGATCGGAAAGTCGGGCAGTACTACGGCATATCCCCTGGTGAGCAGCATCTGCATGGAGCGGGGGCCGATCGAGCGGAAGCTGTTGATGTTCCGCGTCCTGAGGGCCCTGTCGAGGGCTTCCTGGTTTTCATACTCCCTTGGGTAGAACCAAAACATGGCGGGGAGCTTTTCCCCTTCCTGGTAGTCTTGGGGCAGTATGGCCCTTACGGGGAAGGTGATGCCGTCCGAACGCACCGCATCGAAGGTCTTATAGATGGCGTTGGTGATCTGCGGCGCATGGTCGACATTGCCGGTAAGCTTCACTGTGGATCCGCCGTCCGTATTCCTGAGGTAGGAATCGGGCACCTGGGTGGGGGTCTGACGGCTGATCACGAGCTGCTCCATGTCGTCGTCGAGGATGGCCAGCGGGGTTTCGTACACATCTTCCTGGCTTTCGAACACCCTGGCGGTTTCGCCCGTTCTGATCTCCACCCTGTCGATAAAGGGGCGGGGGGCGTTTTCCCTCCATTCTTCGTGGTATTGGGTGCCGGAAAGGTATACATTGTCCCCGTCGGTCGAGTGCCGCACAATGCGCACGCCCAGGGCACCGCCGGTGGTCATCAGGTTGCCGGGGTTTTTGTAAAAGTCGCGGGTCCTGTGCCGGTAGATGGTGTAGGTTTCTTCGGGCTCGTCGAGGAATACGGCATATACATGCTCCACCCCGCTCTCCCTTTCGGTGATGAAGAGGGTTTGGCAGTCTTCCGAATACTCCAGGTTGCGGATCTCGTTGCTGCTCCGGTAGATCACCTCCTTGTCGTCATCGCCGTAAGGGGGGAACCAGTGAATCACCTGGTCCTTGAGTTCCTTCTTTTCCTCTTCTTTTTCTTCTTCTTCCTCCGGCTCGGGTTCGGGGTCGTCATCCTTGTCTTCCTCGTCTTTTTCCGGGGGCGATTCCTTCAGCAGATAGCTGATGCCGTGACCGTCGGGGCGCCACCTGATCTGCCGCTTTTCGGGTTCGTCGTTGTTGTTCCGGTTTCTTCGGCCATCGCGGATTTCCCGGCTGCTGAGCTCATGGATCACCTGCCCGTCGATGTCCCACAATTCGGTCACATCGGCAAACATGCTTACCGGAACAATGTTGGAGAAAGGTTTCTGCAGGGTGGTCACCCTCAGGTACTCGCCATCGGGGGCCATGCTGATGCCGGAGTATAGCCCGGGCTCGCCGATCTCCCTGACCTCATTGGTTTCGACGTCGATGCGGACGATCTGCCCGGTGGCGTAGTATTCGAACAGGGCTTTTTCATAGGGTCCCTCGAGCAGGTTCGGGTAGGTGCGCAGATGGTTTTCGCCCTCGACCGACACCTGCACAAGCACCCTGCCTTCGGGGGTGGGTTGGGGTTTGCCGCCGCGGCTGGCAGGCAGGACCACGGTGGTGAGGTAGCGGCTGTCGCCCGACCATTCGAGATTGGTCGAAACGGTCAGCAGCAGGGGGCGGGGGCTTACCCTGCCTGAGCGGCGCCTGGAAACATCGGCCACATAAACATGGCTTTCGTTTTCGTAATGGGCAAAATAGGCCAGCTTGCTCCCGTCGGGCGACCAGGTGGCGTTGGAGAAGCGGGCGTTGGCCGGGGTGCGGAGTTCCCGGGAGCGCTCCCGCTGCCACTCGTATACCTGGTAGCCGGTCGAGCCGCCGGTGGTGTAGCGCCTGTGGCGGTTTGCGGCCGTGTCGACCTCCAGCCCGCCCAGGTTACGGTAGGGCTTGCCCAGGCGTTCGATGGGGGTCAGCCCATCGCCCAGGGCATTCAAAAATACGCTGCGGCCGGGGCTCAAATTGTTCAGGGTAACGTTTTCGTACCGGGGTGCCAGCACCAGCTCCCTGATCTCATCCGGGGGTTCCTGATATCCTTGTTCGCTGATCAGGTCCTGGGCAAAGACACCCGAAACGCCAAAAAATGCAAACAAACAAACAATTCCTTTCAACAAAACAGTTTTTTTCATTAGGCTATATAAGTTATTGGTTTACAAGCACCCGGACATGCGGCGGGTAGCGGCGGTAAAAATAAGAAAAAAAAATTTCATAGGAGGGCGGCATCCGTTAGGGAAGCATACGGAGCTGCCCGGAGGGCTTAATCAAGAAGGCGGACACACCTCAGGCTGTAACCCCGGTTGTTGTTGTGATTATAGCCTTCGACCGACCCCCTGCTGTGGTGCATGGCCATGTTCCAGGCCGTCGACGAGAGCATCGGTTTACTGGTCCACCAATGGC
>PWJC01000027.1 GCA_003560165.1 Bacteroidales bacterium | reverse complement strand
TGAATATTACCGTGTATTAAGGAATTGTCAATCGCAGCGACCTAATGAAGATGTATCCAGTTGGATATATTTTTTCTTTGATGCACTCAGCAATATTCAGGAGCAATTGATGATAAAACTCACGACTAAAGGTGTTGAAGCAAAACTAGCTCCTAAAGAGAAATCTGTTTTGGTTTTTATAGAGAATAACCCGGGATGTAAATCAGGTGAAATAGCAAATAAGTTAGGAATACCAGTTCCAACCGTAAAGAAATTATTACCGGGGTTACTAGCCAAAAATTTAATTGATAAACATGGAACTGGACCTGGCACAAATTATTCAATAAAATGATAAACGCCCTGTAATAAAGTGTATATTCCAGGCGGGCACCTTCAAGGAATTCATTAACTTACTCAACGAGGAAATAGGGTAGAGGGTCAAACAAAAGCCCGATTAGGATGCAACTCAGCCCTTATATGTGTTGCAAGGACAACCCATCGGGCTTCACTGCACCAATCCCGGGGCCGTTATGCGCAAGTTTAATAAGGGCAGGTCAAAATTAACAGAAACACAAAATGGCAAGAGTATATTGTACGAAGAAACTTAAGGACTTCATTGTAAATGTGGAGGAAACGTTGCCTGTTGATGTTAATGATATAAAATTATCTGATTGGAATGCACATCTGTTTTTTGTGGATAAACGTAAGTGTATTGTATTTGTTAACATCCTGACATATTATTCTGTATTTATTACCGACATTGTAAAAAAAGATTTAAAAGATATTGATGAGATTTTTGTGAGAAGGCTTAAAAAGCAATTGATTCATGATAGGATAACTGACGATTACAACAAAGCAATTCAACTCACAGATGGAGAAAAAATTAGTTTCATCAAGACAAATAATAATAAAAAGGTGATCGGTAGGATCAACGATTTTGTGTATATATTTAAAGTTCATCGCTTTGTAAAATATGAACATATAAATGAAATGGACATAGTTTATGAGAATGGCATAATAAACAGGACATCAACAGGTCAGTACTCAGATAATAAAAAGACCCGGAAAAGTCCAGTAGAAAATTTAAAAGAAAAAATAAAAACCAGCGCATAATACCCAATATAACCACTGGCGAGGATATTTGTGAATTGAATCGTTCTGCTCCGCGTGAGATTAATCACGGTGGCTAGGTGAGCTGCCCGCAATCCCGCTACTGTGGCTATACCAGTAACGATATGTGTAATTGGATCAAAACTAAGGGGACTTTGAATAATGGATAGCTCAATCAAGCCTATAAGTATTATTCGTTCATTGCTTCTTTTTTTGATACCAGGCGTTTTATTCTGGCTTCACATGAAATGGACAGTGCCATTTGTTGCAAACATCCTGTCACTAAGTTCATATGCAAGTTGGCTTTTGGTAGGGACTTTTCTTCTTTTCTTACCATTATTTTCAGTCACATTGGTATTCATAAAAAAAGACGGCTTTAATCTCGACAAGAAAACTATTTTGAGTCGTTTGTTCATTAAAAAAATGAAGGGCTCCGATTGGGCTTGGACTTTTGGAGGCTTGCTGATTGCAGGATTCTTAGCCGGGGGAATAACTTATTTGTTAACAACTCTGCCATTGGGTATTGATATTTCGGATATAAAAGACATTTCACCCATAGAAACAAGTCAGCTAATTGGCAAGGAACGTTTTTTTCTACTATTACTGCCGGTGTTTTTTTTCTTTAATTATGTTGGAGAAGAAATGCTTTGGAGGGGATATACTCTTCCAAGACAAGAATTAAGTATTGGTGGACGCGCATGGCTTATTAACGGACTTTTTCATCTGGTTTTCCATTTGGGATTTGGAATGATTATGATCATAGTATCAATCCCAATTTTCTTGATGATCCCATTTATCGTTTACAAAACAAAGAACACAACAACAGCAATTATAATCCATGCAATACTTGGGGCTCCAGTTCAAATTATGGTGGCATTAGGAATTATTTCATGATCATATCTTATGAAAGAACGAAATATGTGCCTCCGACTACACATAATAAATAGAACCCTGAGCGGTCATCAAGGCCCGGCGAGGGGTTGTTGCCGGGAATTTCAGATTCAGTTAACATGGGATCAACAATACAGGAAACCCGGGAACAGGAGTGCAGTGATATGTTTCGGTTGAATTCGCCAGGTGCTGTTAATGTTTGTATACATATTATCTATACCTTGGCCGTCTAATAAGACCGCCATGAATCAAAAACAAATGTGCTTTGGATCATTGCAGTTGCCCTTTTGGGATTATTACCTGTGGCACTTTACAGCTGCAGCGATGATGATGAGACGGCCCCGGATAACCACTTTGAGTATGGTACTGTAGCAGATATTGATGGCAATGCATACAGAACGGTTGTCATTGGAGAACAGGAGTGGATGGTAGAAAACCTGCGTGTTACCAGGTATACCAACGGAGATCCGATACCAACGGATTTCAATGACCATGAATGGGAGAACACCACAGAAGGTGCTTATGCGATTTATCCGCACGATAGCATTACAGGGTTTCATACTGCCGAAGAGGTATTGGAAGCCTATGGTGCTTTATACAATTGGCATGCAGTACAAACGGGCAGTCTGTGCCCGGAGGGGTGGTCCGTGCCCAGCGATGGTGATTGGACGCAGCTGGTTGATTCCCTGATGGCAAAACATGATTTACATAACCTTTGGGGCATCAGTGACGTTGATGGTGTGGGAAACGCTCTGAAATCATGCAGGCAGGCGAACTCGCCGCTGGGCGGTGGCTTCAATACATCCAGGCACCCGCGATGGGACCCGCACGATACGCATTATGGGATGAATGCGTTTGGATTGTCACTTCTGCCTGGTGGCAGCCGGATCCCCTCCGGGGAATATTTCCTGCTGGGAACGACCGGTTATTGGTGGTCTGCTGATGAACACTCCGTCAATTATGCCTGGTCGAGGGAAGCAAGCAAGGATCTTGGTAATTTAGGTCGATATTTCCCTGATAAATCCAGCGGGTTCAGTGTCCGTTGCATAAGGGATTGAGTGCTCAGCATCATTTGGGAACATTATCCGACAAATGAACATGCCGGACCAGGTTGACCCCCTGTGCCGATATACGACGGGCATGTTTGGGAGCTTTTGGATCCCGTGCCAACCCGGGCAGAAACTCATTTTGCATACCGCCGGGTCCGGGAATAATCGGACTGATAACGGATAGATCTTGTCCTATGAAGCATCAAATTAACACCGTACTGCACCAATCCCGGGGGGCGTTGTGCACAAGCGAAAGAGAAACAAACCAATACAGACAATTATGGCAGAATATAATGGTGCAATGATGCAGTATTTCCACTGGTACACTCCTGCCGATGGTACTTTATGGAAACAGCTTTCTGAAAAAGCTCATGAACTTGTAAAAGCCGGTATAACCTCTGTATGGCTTCCTCCCGCCTACAAGGGTACCGGTGGAGGAAACGATGTAGGCTATGGCGTGTACGATCTTTTTGACCTGGGTGAGTTTGACCAGAAAGGTTCGGTACGCACCAAGTACGGTACCCGCGATGAATATCTTAAGGCCATCAAAACAGCACAAAAAGCGGGATTAAGAGTTTATGCCGATATTGTTTTCAATCATAAACTGGGTGCTGATCACCAGGAAGAGTTTAAAGCAACACCTTACAATCCTGATAACAGGCACGAAGCTATAGGCGAACTGCAAACCATAAAAGCCTGGACAAACTTTACTTTTCCGGGCAGAAAAGGAAAATACTCCGAATTGCACTGGCACTGGTGGCATTTTAATGCTGCTGATTACAATGCATTGGATGAAAAGAGTGATGCCATTTACCTTTTTGAGGGCAAATCTTTTGACGACAGCGTGGACCTGGAAAAAGGAAACTTTGATTACCTTATGGGTTGCAATCTCGACATCAACAATCCTGATGTAGAGAAGGAATTGTTTTATTGGGGGGAGTGGTATCTTAAAACCACCGGAGTTGATGGTTTCAGGTTCGATGCTGTAAAACATGTGAAATCAAGCTTTTTTCTGGATTGGTTAAGTCATATGCGTTATCACAGCAAACGCGACCTTTTTGCCGTAGGCGAATATTGGTCGGGAGAAAGTGAAGCCGCAAACCATTTCATAAAGCAAACCGATGGCAGCATGATGCTGTTTGATGTGAGATTGCATTACAATTTTGCTGCTGCAGGAAAGCAGGGTAAGGATTATGACCTGCAAAGAATTTTTGATAATTCACTGGTGGCAGTACATCCCACCCTTGCTGTAACACTGGTGAGCAATCATGATTCACAACCACTTCAATCCCTTGAATCGGTCGTTGAACCCTGGTTCAAGCCAATGGCCTATGCACTGATTTTGTTGCGCCGCGATGGCTATCCCTGTGTGTTTGCAGCCGATTATTATGGCACATCTTACAAAGACAAAGGAAAAGATGGCAATGAATACGAAATTCATATGCCCAGTCATAAATGGATGATTGATAGCTTTTTAAGGGCTCGCAGAGATCATGCCTGGGGTGAGCAATATGACTATTTTAACCACCCAAACTGCGTGGGCTGGACACGAAGCGGCAACGATGAACATCCCCGGGGCATGGCAGTGTTGCTAAGCAATGGTGAAGATGGTAAAAAGCATATGGAAACCGGTGCTCCCGAAACTACATACAGGGATATTACAGAACATGTTTCCGAACGAGTAAAAACCAATAAAGATGGTTGGGGTGAGTTTTTATGTAAAGGGAGGTCTGTTTCTGTTTGGGTTCCTGAATAAAAATTTATGATATGGAAATCTGGATCTGGGTAGGTATTGTCATTTGTATTTCGCAATCGGCCACGATGTCCGGGCTTAACATTGCGCTATTCAGTCTCAGCAGGCTCAGATTGGAGGTAGCCGCTGAAAATGGAGACCAATTTGCCATGAGTGTGCTTGAACTCAGGCGTGACTCCAACTATACGCTTGCCACCATTCTGTGGGGTAATGTAAGCATCAATGTTTTATTAACATTACTTGTAAACTCGGTTCTTATTGGTGCGGCTTCTTTTTTATTCTCAACCTTCGTTATAACCATTGTTGGTGAAATTTTTCCGCAGGCCTATTTCACCCGGCATGCACTAAGAATTGGTGCAAAACTGGCACCGGTATTAAAAATTTACAAAGTTCTTTTCTATCCCATTTCTAGACCAACGGGTATGATACTTGATAAACTAATCGGCGAAGAGGCTATTCCTTGGTTCAGGGAAAAAGAATTACGCAACTTGCTGAAACATCATGCACTTGAATCAGAAACTGAATTAAGTTCAGTAGAGGCAACTGGTGCCGTTAACTTTTTGGATCTTGATGACATACTAATCAGCAACGAGGGAGAGGTAATCGATCCGCAAAGCATTCTGGAGCTGCAATTTGATAAAGGCAAACCTGTTTTCCCAAAATTCGGGTCCACTACTGATGATGAATTATTAAGGTGTATCGCAGCTTCGGGCAAAAAATGGGTTATTTTAATGGACGGCACAACCAGACAACCAAAAATGGTGCTTAATGCGCCTTTATTTTTGCGGAATGCGCTTTTTAACAAAAACACGTTCCAGCCGACTGAGGCATGTCATAAGCCACTTATTATCAGCGATCCGAAAAGTCGTTTGGGAACTGTGTTAACTAAACTTACTGTTGAAAAAGAAAAGCCTGGAGATAATGTTATTGACAAAGACCTGATTATCTATTGGACACATCAGGAGAAGCGCATCATAACAGGATCTGATATTCTTGGATATCTTATGCGGCGGATAGCCAAAGTTGTCCAGAATGACTCAACAAATGGTACCGTGACACCATGAATCTGAGCTGGTGTTGCACTTTGTGTGTCTGGGTGGATTTTCTTCTCCCCGGGCTTTTGGATTCGTTTTGCAGGGAACGATCGAATTACATATTGAGCCAAAACCAGGAAGACTATGAATTGTACAAAGCAACACAGTACCCGACAAAATGCATGTTTAAGTTGACGAGTGAAGTCAAGGACAAGTTCCTAGGGCCAATATGAGCAGCTTACTGAACGTCGGATCTTTAATCTCAAGCCCAACAGGTAAATTATGCGCCAAAAAACATGGAAAAGGGTTTGAACATTCGAAATACCCGGGGTGAATGTTCAACTAAGTATAGCGCTTAAACGGAGCCACTGATATTGCAACAAAAAGCCGGACAAATTATTAAACGGGACAAAACTAAATGTTGCTGATTTGCAGGGTAAACATGTGTGATAAACTATTGGCATTCAGGATGTGGTCCGTGCATTGCAGCGATACCCGGGTTGAACAAATTGGCAGATAAGTACAAAAACCGACATGATATTGAATTCTTAGCCATTGCTTTTGACTCCAGAGAAAGAGTTGAAAGACTATTGAAGGATCGAGAGTTTAGGTTCACAGAATGACATATCTTTTGGTGAATATGATCACTAAAAGTTATTACCTTCGTAAGAAAAACAATGTACTCAAGATATCTTAGTGACAGAATAAAGACTCGAATCGATTCAGGTAAAGCGATTGTTGTCATCGGTTCACGACAAGTGGGAAAAACAACGCTAATCGAATCGATCCTTGCATCAAAAGATTATCTGCTGCTTGATGGAGATGATCCCAAAACACGAACGTTATTAACAGAGCCGAATACAGAACAGATTCGGAGAATTATAGGCGATTATAAGTATGTCTTCATTGATGAAGCTCAAAGAATTGAGGGAATAGGGCTTACTATGAAAATAATAACAGATAGGTTTAAAAACGTTCAATTGTTTGCAAGTGCCTCTTCCTCTTTTGATTTGTCAAATAAAATCAATGAACCTCTAACTGGTAGAAAATGGGAATATCAGTTATTCCCAATTTCGTGGGAAGAATATGAAAACCATCATGGTTTTTTATACGCGGAGCAGAGTTTAGAGAATAGATTACTTTATGGGTTTTACCCTGATGTACTAAATAACGCGGGAGACGAAGTTAGTATCTTACGGAATTTAGTAAACAGCTATTTGTACAAAGACATCCTTTCATATGCAGGCATACGAAAGCCAGAGGTTCTTGATAAGCTTGTTCAGGCTTTAGCTCTTCAGATTGGGAGTGAAGTGAACTATTCAGAATTAGCTCAAGCTGTAAACGTGGATAAGAATACAGTTGGTAAATACATTGACATTTTAGAAAAAGGGTATATTGTTTTTAAACTGAGTAGTTTTAGCCGAAACATTAGGAATGAAATAAAAACAAATAAGAAGATTTATTTTTTTGATAATGGCATAAGAAATATGGTAATTGGTAATTTCAGTCCAATAGAATTAAGGATTGATAAAGGTGCTCTCTGGGAGAATTTTCTTATCTCGGAAAGGATTAAGCAGATTGAGTACAAACAGAGTCTTGCTCACACCTATTTCTGGAGAACGAAACAACAGCAAGAAGTTGATTTCGTAGAGGAAAATGGAGGGAAAATATTTGGCTTTGAATTTAAGTTGAAGAAAAAGGATAATCAGAAATTACCAAAAACGTTCACTGAAACCTATAATGCGGAGACAAAGATAATTGACAGAGAAAATTTTAGAGAATTCGTGAGCATTGAATAATGCCAGCGGCTTATAAACAAGACCCTGCCTTGAACGTTTAAAGCAAGGGAAGCACTTTGGGGATGATTGTTTTGATGAGTTCCCGGAAAGAATACGGGATATTCGGGCCATTGAGCGAAGTTTATATCAGAAGCACGATAACAGTCAGTCAGCTGCTGAGTTCTTTTGGTCTTGTCAGGCTGAACTTTTTAAGTTTTTTGTTAATTTTCAGGATCCGGTTATCCGGTAAGCTGACACTGGCAGCAAAATTTTGTTAAGACAGAATAAGAAAGTAATTTTAAAAAAAAATAGATATGGACAATTCTAAAAAAGGAAAATGCCCTGTAATGCACGGGGCAAACACGGATACAGAAAAATCGGTAATGAGTTGGTGGCCCAATGCCCTAAACCTGGATATTCTGCACCAGCACGACACCAAAACCAAACCTTATGGAAAGGATTTCAACTATCGGGAAGAATTTAAAAAACTCGATTTGGAAGCAGTGAAAAACGACCTTAAGGAGTTCATGACCAAAAGCCAGGACTGGTGGCCGGCCGACTGGGGGCATTATGGTGGTTTTATGATCCGCTTGGCATGGCACAGTGCCGGCACCTACCGTATTGCCGACGGACGCGGAGGCAGTAATACCGGGAACCAGCGCTTTGCACCCCTTAACAGCTGGCCCGATAATGTGAACCTGGATAAGGCACGCAGGCTGCTGTGGCCCATCAAGAAAAAGTACGGCAACAAACTCTCGTGGGCCGATTTGTTTATCCTTGCCGGCAATATGGCCTATGAATCCATGGGCTTTAAAACCTTTGGGTTTGCTGGCGGACGCGAAGACATCTGGCATCCTGAAAAGGACATTTACTGGGGAGCTGAGAAAGAATGGCTCGAACCCACAAAATCACGCTATTCCAATGATCAGGACCGTGAATCGCTGGATAATCCTCTGGCTGCCGTACAGATGGGGTTGATTTATGTAAACCCCGAGGGGGTGGATGGCAACCCCGACCCGCTAAGAACCGCAAAGGATGTACGCACAACATTCAAGCGCATGGCCATGAGCGATGAGGAAACCGTTGCATTAACCGCCGGCGGCCACACCGTTGGTAAGTGCCACGGAAATGGCGATGCATCGATTCTGGGCCCAAAGCCCGAAGAAGCCCCACTGGAAGAGCAGGGCTTTGGCTGGAAAAACCCCAAAGGGAAAGGCCATTCCGAAGATACTGTTTCCAGCGGACTGGAAGGTGCATGGTCGAGCAAGCCCGATAGGTGGAATCATACCTATTTTCATCTTTTGCTCAATCACGAATGGGAGTCGAAAAAAAGCCCCGCAGGGGCATCGCAATGGGAACCCGTTAACATCAAAGAAGAAGACAAGCCCTTCGATGCGCACATACCCGGTGTGCGACGCAACCCCATCATGACAGATGCCGATATGGCCATGAAGATGGATCCGGAGTACCGTAAAATATCGGAGCGCTTTTATAAAGACCCGGAATATTTTGAAGATGTATTTGCCCGTCCATGGTTTAAATTGACTCATCGCGATTTGGGCCCCAAGAGCCGTTACCTGGGACCTGATGTACCCGATGAAGACCTTATCTGGCAGGATCCCGTTCCGGCGGTTGACTACACCCTGTCGGAAACAGAAATTGAAGACCTGAAGAAAAAGTTGCTCAACAGTGGGCTGTCGCAAACAGAGCTGATCAACACAGCCTGGGACAGTGCAAGAACATTCAGAGGCTCCGATTACAGAGGTGGTGCCAACGGAGCGAGGATCCGTCTTGAACCCCATAAGAATTGGGCAGGCAACGAACCAGAGAGGTTGCGCAAGGTACTGGCAAAACTGGAAGAAATTCAGCAAAGCCTGGAGAAAAAAGCAAGCATTGCCGACCTGATTGTACTGGGAGGCACTGCTGCCATTGAAAAAGCAGCACAGCAAGCCGGGGTAGATATCAAGCTTCCTTTCAGCCCGGGCAGGGGTGATGCCACAGACGAAATGACCGATGCCGGATCGTTCGACGACCTCGAACCCATTCACGATGGCTACAGAAACTGGCTCAAAAAAGATTATGATGTGCAGCCCGAAGAACTCCTGCTTGACAGAACACAGCTTATGGGCCTAACGGCTCCTGAAATGACTGTTTTAATAGGCGGCATGCGTGTATTGGGAACAAACCACGGGGGTACAAAGCACGGCGTTTTTACAGACAGGGAAGGTGTACTGACGAATGACTTTTTCGTACATCTTACGGACATGAATTACTCATGGAAGCCTGTTTCAGGTAATTTGTATCATGTTGTTGATCGAAAGACAAATCAGAGGAAATGGACAGCAACCAGGGTCGATCTGGTGTTTGGTTCAAACTCTGTGTTGCGGGCTTATGCAGAACTGTATGCACAAGATGACAACAAAGAAAAATTTGTCAAAGATTTTGTGAATGCATGGGTTAAAATGATGAATGCCGATCGTTTTGATTTGACGGAATAGACTTTCCCGGCTTCCAATACAGTGCATGTACCGTAAGGGTAGTGGTTCAAAATTTTGTCTGCAGGATTAAAAAAGCTAGTCACCAAACGGATCCGCCTAAGCATTCAGCAAAACAAACAATCCGGAATGAGTGCCCATGGCGGGCTGGCCTGGTCGTTCAAAATTGGTGCCGGAAAGCCCGAATTTTGAACGACCAGTTTTTCAGAGGGAGCTTGTTTTCTGAACTACTCATTAGCCCTGCCCATAATCTGCCTGAGTAAAAGATCGAGCAAAAGCAATACAACGACAATCGCTGCAAGGGTTGCAGAATAAACCACTGACGGGCCGGACAGGAAATCAAGATGTACCGTTGGGATCAAATCCGGCATAGTGAAGCCGGAGTAAACGGCCAACAGGTATACTGCAGCCGCTATAAGAAACAACGAAACCATGCCTGCCAGCACAACGCTTAGTGCATCATTCCGTTTGTCCCTGAGTGCGGCTTCCCGGTGTATCCTGTCCATTACCCGGTTGTGGAAACCATGGGGGAGGGGTGCTTCAATCCGGCTCAGCGCCTTTCGAAGGGCTTTATCGCGGTCCATTTTGTGTCTGCCTGATGATACGTACAATCTTTTTACGGATTCTGAAAAGCTTTATTTTGGCATTGCCCCCGCTAAGGTTCATGATGGAAGCCACTTCCTTTAACGTTCTGCCCTGGGTGTAGTACAGCGAAATCAGCGCCTTTTCGTCAGGATGCAGCTGTGCGATGGCTTGCTGTATGCTTTGCAGCATGTTTTCGTCGTGATCGCGGTTGAGCACCTCGTCAACCACCTCGTCGGGGACATCGTACATGGTTTTTTCATCCAGGACGGTGAACATTGGTTTCTTTTTACGGACTGCCGAAATGGCCGTATTGTAGGCAATGCGGTACAGCCAGGTAGCGATTGCCGATTCGCCGCGAAAAGAACCGATCTTCTGATAAGCCTTGACAAAGACATCCTGGGTCAGTTCTTCCGCATCTTCGCGCGAAGAAACCATTTGAACGATCAATGAATACACCGTATGCTGATGCTGCCTCAGGAGCCCGGAAAAAGCCCCGGGTTCCCCGCTCCGGATGCGGTTGATCAGATCTCGCTCAGCAACGGATTCCATCTTGTATCTTTTTGACGCAGGCTTTATTGTTTGGTTACAAAAAAAAGCATTGTTGTCGCTCATTTTGCATTCAGTCCGCAACCATGTGTAACCAGGAGCAAGTGCTTGCGTCAAAACATACAAACAAAGCTCATTTTTAACTTAAAACCTACCCTCATGCTCGAATTCATTTTTATTCCCGTCATTTTTGGAATCGTAACCCTTGGGGTCTACAGGATTGTGGAACTTTTTGTGCGACGCCGGGAGCGTATGCTGATGATAGAAAAGATGGGACATCCCGGAGAGGCCCCAGGCTTATTGCGGAATGCCCCATTCCCGTTATACCAAAAAAGATCCTTCAACAGCCTTAAGGCCTCCATCCTGCTGATCGGTTTGGGCTTTGGACTGCTGTCCGGCTTTTTGATCAGCCGGCACTGGCTGGGCACTATTCCTGAAACGTCCTGGATGGCCTTCCATGTGCGGGAAACCGTAAACATTATTTATGGAGCATCCGTACTGTTTTTTGGCGGGATCGGGTTGCTTCTGTCGTTTTTCCTTGAGCGGAAATACATCCAAAGGGAGAAGAACGAACAGGGTCAGTGAACAACGGCCGAATCGGTGATGATCCCGGGCTGCAGAAGGCTTCCATTCACCCCCCCGAAGCTTCCGGTTCCTTCATGAGCCGGAAGTTCCCGGGGGTTTTCCTTGGCCAGGGAACTCAGCTATGCCGGGATTCGCGGCCGTCGGCATACCTGGCAAACCTGCCCTGCCGGGCTTTGTGCACATGGTCGGGGCGGGGCCAGGGCCAGCCCCCGAATTGGGTCTTGCGGTAATCGTCAATGGCCTGTTGTACCTCGGCCTGGGTGTTCATGACAAAGGGGCCGTACTGTGCCACCGGCTCGCGGATGGGCTGTCCCTGCAATACCAGCATGCTGCCCCGGGAGTCGCCGTTCCCGACAGTTACCTCCTGGTCTGCCAGCAACTCGACCGAGTGACGGGGCTCGATTCCGATGCCTGCAAGCAGCAACTTGTTCCCCTCGTAAAAATACAGCGACCGTTTCACGCCCGGAGAGGCTTTGGGCAGGGTATAGCTGGCCCCTGCCTCCATGGTGATCAGCCAGATGCCGACCTCATTGGCCGGTTCGGCTGCCCAGGAATCGGGGGCCGGGGGGGGGGGCGACACCTGCCCCATTGTTCCGGCAATGAGGTTCACCGATGTGGACTTCCCGTTTTTATCCGAAGAAGTCAGCACAGGGATGTCCTCTGCCCACAGCATGGCAAAATGGGGGTCGGCAAATTTCCGCTCTGCCGGCAGGTTAAGCCATATCTGGAACAATTCCAAAGGGTTTCCGCTGTCGCGGTTCAACAAAGGGAACATCTCGCAATGCTGAAGGCCGGCCCCTGCCGTCATCCATTGTACATCGCCCTGACCGTACCTGCCGGCCGCTCCGTGCGAATCAGAATGGTCGACGAAGCCTTTTAGCACCACCGTCACGGTCTCAAAACCCCGGTGGGGATGGGCCGGAAAGCCGGGGATCCGTTCTCCGTGATACATTCGCCAGGGATTGCTGGCCGAGAAGTCCTGCCCCAGTGCCCTGTCCCGGAGCGAAGCGGCTGGTCCGAACTCTTCGTTGCCGGCCGGGTAATCGTCCTGGTGGTGCACGCAGAACAGGAAGGGGTCGCTGGTTTCCCAGGTAAAGCCAAGGGGGCGTATGTTGTTGATCAGTTTGTTGTACATAGATAGTGCATTAAGCAGACAGACTTATCGTTTTCTGTGACCGGTCAGGACTCAGCGGCATCGTCTATACCATTGCTGGCCAACACCGGATGTTTGGTGAATACGTCTTTGGGTTCTTTGACAAAAGCCCATAGCAGGGCCGAAATACCCACGGTGATGGCGGCAACGATAAAGATGATGCCCTTGTTCTCGGCATCGTCAACCACCTCGCCAACGCCAAAGCTCGATACAAATTGCGGAAGTACCACCGACAAATTGAACAGCCCCATATAAAGGCCCATGCGCGATTGGGGTATCTTTTGCGACATGATGGCAAAGGGCAGGCTGATGGTGGCTGCCCATCCGACGCCCACGATCACCATCATGGCGTAAATGATGGCCGGTGTAAAACCGAACTGGAGGATGCCGTAATAGCCCAGGGCCATGATGGCAATGCTTACCGTATGCGTCCTGACGCGGCCAAACCTGGCAGCCAGGGGTTCAAGGATCATTACGGGGATGATGGCAGCTACCAGGTTCAGCGAAAAAAAACTCCAGTTGACGATGCGCCCGATGGTTTCATTGATATCCTGGATACGGGCAGCCGTTAATTCGCCAGCTTCTACCAGTGCTTCCGGATCCACCTCCACATCGGCCAGCTCAGGGACCCGGTAACGCACGAACACGAACATATAGATGAACATGGTCTGGACCCCGATCCAGGTAAAGGAATGAGCAGCCAGCACCTTGCGAAAGCCGGTAAGCCCGTCCTTTTCCCTCGACAGGCCTTCCTCCCTGCGGGTCATGGTGTATATGATCAGGCCGGCGGTCAAAGCCAGGCAAAAGATCTCAAAACCGTAATAGGGTATGCGGGGGATCAGGCCCAGCCGGCCGAAAATGCCATAAATGGCATAGAGCAGGAAACCCCAGAGCGGAAGTATGGTCTTCATGATCTCGGTCAGGGAAGCCTCGTTTACCCGGTCTTTTTGCTGGCTGCGGGCAGCACGGCTGGCCTCTTCGGCCTCTTCGGCCTCTTTTTCGCCCCTGCCATAGTGGCCCAGGTGTTTGGGCTCCTTGATAAAGAAAGGCGGTACCACTGAGAACAGAAATACCAGGATCACCCCGAAATAGATCAGGATGTAGTTGTCCCAAACGGCTCCGATCAGGTAGGCCAGCACGCCGAAGGAGCCCGAAACGGTTTGCATCCAGGTATAGCCTTTGGTCCTGGGCCTCCCTTCGGGTGTGACATCGGCAATAATGGATCGGGTGGGGTTGAAGCTCACGTTGATGGCCAGGTCGATGGTCAGCGATACCACAATGGCCACGCCCAGTATTCCGTCCAGCCCCATCGAGGCCTGAATGACCCCGATATTGGGCAGGGCCAGAAGCCCGAGTGCCGCCAGCACCCCGCCGATCCAGATAAAGGCCCTGCGCCTTCCGTTCCAGATCCAGACTTTGTCGCTGATGATGCCGATGACCACCTGCCCAATGATGCCGGCCAGGGGGCCGGTTGCCCACACCAGACCGATGTCACGGATCTCCAGCCCGTATTGCGTACTCAGAAGCCAGCTCAGGGCAGCTATCTGTACCGCCAGTCCGAAACCCATGGCGGTGTCGGGCAAACTCAGCATGGCGTAAAAGCCGTTGGTCAGGTTCTTCTGAAAGGCTAGCATGGGCAAGTAGGTGTCAGAAAATTTCAATACTTGGAGCCTGCGGCAAAATCGTGACGTAAATATACATGATTTTTTTTCATTTGCGCCGGGTCAGCCGGCTTCCTATGAACTTTCACGGCAAGCCATCGCACAGGGCATTCCTGGCCACTCCGGTACTCAGGGTAATTGGTGCCCTGTTTTTTGCTATGTATATTGGGTAATAAGCATTATTTTTGTACATGGAACTGATGCTGACAATGCCTTTGGGTACCTTGCTGTTTGGGATCAGCGGGGGAGAGATTATGGTACTCCTTTTGCTGGTGCTTTTGCTTTTTGGTCCCGGCAAGATCCCGGAGATCGCCCGGATGATTGGCCGCGGCATGAGCGAGGTGAAAAAAGTGCAGCGCGAGATCAATACCGAAATTCACCGTTACTCATCGGAGGTCGAAAGGGAGGCCAGGGAAGTGGAAAACAGGTTGAGAAAGATGAGCGAAGAGAGCGAAAAGCCTGTCACGAAAAGGGAAGATCAAACCGCCGACAGGAAAAGGCATCCCGAAGGTCAGCCTCAACCGGAAAGCAAAAACCCCCCGCCTGCCGGGGACAACAGCAGGAAACCCCCTGATGGTCGGGCAGGGGTCCCGCCGGGATTGCGGGAAGCCTCAGCCGATGAAGACCCCGGGGGCGGCAGTGGGGATCCCCAAACCGATGCCCCCGGCGATGCTGCAGACAGCTCCGGCTTGCCCTACCCCGAACTCAGAAACAACGAATGAGGAACTGCCCACCATGGACAGCCGCAATTATTTTTTGTCTCCATCGTTAGCCTATTGGCAATAAGTTGCCCGATGCACCCAATGTTCAGCAAAGAATCCATTACTATGAATACCACCATCAGGCTGATCGTCATTGCCGCGACCCTGCTTTTTACAGTTTGGCCTGCCGGTCTCATTGCCCAGGACCGTCGCCTTGAAAGGGCCGAAAAGGCTTTCGAACTGCGGCAATACCATGAGGCCATCGACCTTTACCAGAGGGCCTATAACAGGGTTCGCCGCAACGACAGGGCCGAGGCCACCCGGCTGATCTTCCAGATCGCTTTATGCCACCGCTATACCAACAACCACCGGATGGCCGAAGCTTGGTTCAACCGGGCCGTCAGGGCCAATTATCCCGACCCGGTGGCCGTGCTTTACCTGGCCGACGCCATGATGACCAATGAAAAATTCGATCAGGCCCTGGAGAACTACCAAAGGTTTGCCGAATTAGCCCCTGACGACTGGCGGGGGCCACATGGCATTGCGTCGGTCGAGCTCGCCAGGGAACTGATGGAAAACCCCACCCCTTATCAGGTGGAGGCAGTGCGGCTGTTCAATTCACGCCGTGACGACTTCACACCTGCCTTTGCCGACCACCGGGCCAGCAGCCTGATCTTTGCCTCCTCCAGGGACGATGCCCTGGGTCGAAATTCCGATCCATGGACAGGCAACCAGCATACCTCATTCTTTATTACCTACCAGGACAGGGCCGGTGACTGGGACAGACCATCGCTGCTGGACGAAGGCCCTATCAATACCGAATACAACGAGGGGGCTCCCTCGATCAACGCACAGGCTACGGAGATGTTTTTCACACGTTGCCTTCGCTCGGAAGACACCGACATGGGATGCCGTATTTTCAGGGCCCAGCGCGAAGGCGCCAACTGGGGGAGTCCGAGGGAGGTACGCCTTACCACGGATAGCCTGGTTACACTGGGTCATCCTGCCATCAGTCCCGACGGAATGGAACTTTACTTTGTTACCAATATGCCCGGCAGTCTGGGCGAAAGGGATATCTGGGTGGCCAGGCGGCCTACCCCCAACGGAGAGTTTACCAACCCCGAACACCTGGGAAAACCGGTCAATACCCCGGGCAATGAGATGTTCCCCTTCGTAAGGGAAGACGGCACCCTGTTTTTTGCCTCCGACGGTCATCCCGGACTGGGTGGTCTGGACATTTTCGTGTCGTCACCCTCACCCGACGGCTGGAGCCAGCCAGAGAACCTCGGGGTGCCCATCAACAGTCCGGCCGATGATTTCGGCATTGTGTTCAGACCCGGCAGGGAAGAAGGGTTTTTGTCATCGAACAGGGGGCGTACAGGGGCCTACGACATCTATTCGTTCGGGCTGCAGCCACTGGAATTCATGATTTCGGGGGTGGTACGCGACGACACCACAAAAACTCCCGTTCCCGATGCCCTTGTGCAACTCATTGGTTCCGGCGGTTCCATCCACCAGGTAGAAACCGGCCGTGACGGCAGCTTTGTGTTCGACAGGTCAGTAGTCAGAGAAAACACCGTTTACGAGATCCTGGTCAATAAATCGGGCTATTTTGCCGGCCGGGAAAGGGTTTCAACCATTGGCTACGACCGCAGCCACGACCTGGAGCAGGATGTCCATATCTCCCCCATTCCCGTCACCGCCATTGAGTTGCCCGAGATACTGTATGAATTTGCCAGCTGGGAGCTGCAGCCCCAGTTCAAGGATTCGCTGAACGGACTGGTGAGGACTATGCTCGACAATCCCAATATCGTAGTGGAACTGGCTTCACACACCGACAGCCGGGGTACCCACGATTACAACGACACCCTGTCACAGCGCCGGGCCCAGTCGGTGGTCGACTACCTGGTAGCCGAAGGGATAGAGAATGAGCGGCTGCAAGCCAGGGGATATGGCAAACGTCGCCCCCGGGTCATTGAACGTACCATCGAAAGAGAAGGATTTGTCTTTGAGGCCGGCACCGAACTCACAGAAGCTTACATCGAAAGCCTGCCTGAGGAGTCGCACCGGGATGCGGCCCATCAACTGAACCGCCGAACCGAATTCAGGGTATTGCGCGATGATTACGACCCCCCGGAACCTCCGGGAGGGGAAGACCGGGAAAATGAAGTCAGGGGAAGAAGCTGAACCGGCCGTGTCCCCGGCTCGAAATTCACTTTCATGAAGTACAGACTCCGGGGGGTATCCTCCGCAAAAGAAGACGTGCACAAGGCCATCCGCGACCTCGACAAAGGGTTGTATCCCAAAGCCTTTTGCAAAGTAGTGGATGACCACCTGGGGGGCGATCCGGCGTGGTGCAACGTAATGCATGCCGATGGTGCCGGCACCAAGTCGTCTCTGGCCTATATGTACTGGCGGGAGACTGGCGATTTGTCGGTTTGGCACGGCATCGCCCAGGATGCGGTGGTCATGAATCTCGACGACATGCTTTGTGTGGGCATCAGCGGCAACATGCTGGTGTCATCTACCATAGGTCGCAATAAGCAACGCATACCCGGCGAGGTGGTAGCAGCCGTTATCGGTGGCACGGAGGCCTTTTTGGAGAAAATGCGGGGCCTGGGCATCCAGCTGGTACTTACCGGTGGCGAAACGGCCGATGTGGGCGATCTGGTACAGACCATTGTTGTCGATTCGACGGTGACCGCGAGGGCACCCCGCGAAAAGATCATTACCAACGAGCGGATCTCGGCCGGTGATGTGGTGGTCGGCCTTTCGTCGTCGGGTCAAACGACATACGAAGACACCTACAACAGCGGCATCGGAAGCAACGGCCTGACTTCTGCCCGTCACGAAGTCTTCCATCGCAGCTATGCCGAAAAATACCCGGAAACCTACGACAACAGTCTCGACCCTTCAGTAGTGTATGTGGGCAGCAAGCGGCTTACTGATCCATTGGAGGGCTTGCCGCTCG
This sequence comes from Bacteroidales bacterium, assembly GCA_003560165.1. GTDB lineage: Bacteria > Bacteroidota > Bacteroidia > Bacteroidales > UBA7960 > PUPG01. The sequence continues at coordinate 37,086 of PWJC01000027.1, read as the reverse complement.
ATATCGGGCGCCTGGTGCTTAGTCCAACGCGAACCTATGCCCCGGTAGTGAAAAAGATCCTAGAGCTGGCAAGGCTTCATATCCACGGCATGGTCCACTGCAGCGGGGGAGGGCAGACCAAGATACTTCACTTTTTAAACGCCCACCATGTGGTCAAGGACAATCTGTTCGACCCGCCTCCTTTGTTTCAGTTTATTCAGAGTGAGTCTTCCACACCATGGCAGGAGATGTACCAGGTGTTCAATATGGGGCACCGTATGGAGTTCTATGTGAAAGAAGGCCTTGCGCATGAGATCATTGACTTGTCGGCCGAATTCGGGCTCGAAGCCCGGATTGTCGGAAAGGTATTGCCCTCGCGCACCCCGATGCTGACCATTTCCACCCCCCACGGAAGCTTTGCATACCCCTGATGCGGATTGGCTGTTTTTTCTTACCTTTGCAGTCAAATTTACAAAGAAGATGTTATTGGATAAATTACAGGCAATCAAGGAGCGTCACCGCGAGGTGGGGGAGTTGATCGCCGATCCGGACGTAATGTCCGACATGAAACGCTACATTAAGCTCAGCAAGGAATACAAAGATCTGGAACCCATCGTAGAGGCTTACCACCAGTACAGGAACGTCATCGACAACATTGCTTCATCGAGGGAAATGCTCAACAACGAGAAGGACTCTGAATTCAGGGAGATGGCCAGGGCAGAACTGGAATCGCTGATGCAGCGCAAGGACAGCCTCGAGGAGGAGATCCGCCTCATGCTGATACCCTCCGACCCCCAGGACGACAAAAATGCCATCGTTGAGATCAGGGCTGGTACCGGAGGGGATGAGGCAGCCTTGTTTGCCGGCGATCTCTACCGGATGTATCAGAAATTTTGTGAGAATTCGGGCTGGAAAACCGAACTGGTCGATATGAACGAAGGCACTTCTGGTGGTTTTAAGGAAGTCATTTTCAATGTTTCGGGCCAGGGCGTTTACGGGGTGATGAAATACGAATCGGGAGTTCATCGCGTACAGAGGGTGCCCCAGACCGAAACCCAGGGCAGGGTGCATACTTCTGCTGCCACCGTTGCCGTATTGCCCGAAGCTGATGAATTTGACATCGAACTGAAAGCCGGCGATATCAAAAAAGAGACATTTTGTTCCTCGGGACCCGGCGGACAGTCGGTAAACACCACCTATTCGGCAGTACGCCTCACCCATATCCCCACAGGCATTGTGGTCTCCTGTCAGGATCAGAAATCGCAGATCAAGAACATGGACAAGGCCATGAAAGTTTTGCGGACCCGGCTTTTCGACATGGAATACAAGAAGTACCTCGATGAGATCGCCTCGAAGCGCAAAACCATGGTATCGTCGGGCGACCGTTCGGCCAAAATACGTACCTATAACTTTCCGCAGGGCCGGGTAACCGACCACCGCATCGGCCTGACCCTGTACAATCTGTCGTCGATCATGGACGGCGACATCCAGGAGATCATCGACGCATTGCAGGTTGCCGAAAATGCCGAAAAGCTCAAGGAAGGTGTGGCATAACTCCCTCTTTTATGACACGACAGGAACTCATCCGGCTTATTCTCGACAAAAGGTCTTTTTTGTGCATCGGACTTGACCCCCTGCCCGAAAGCCTCCCTTCTTCCTTACAAGGTGAACCGGCCGACAGGGTTTTCGAGTTCAACCGACGCATCATCGATGCCACCATCGACCTGGCGGTGGCCTACAAGCCCAACATGGCATTTTATGAGGCATTGGGGAGTAAGGGGTGGGAGAGCCTGGAAAAGACCATACAGTACCTGAGTGTCCATCCCGGCGGTCCGGTATTCACCATTGCCGATGCTAAAAGGGCTGACATCGGGCATTCTTCAACCAGGTATGCAAAAGCTTTTTTTGAGGCGATGCCCTTCGACGCCCTGACGGTGAATCCATACCTGGGCAGGGATTCGATCATGCCATTTTTGTCTTTTCCAGGCAAATGGGCCGTCGTACTGGCCCTGACTTCCAATTACGGGGCCCTTGATTTTCAGATGCTTCACCCCTCTCTGCCTGGGCCGGCTGAGAAATCCCACAATAAGACCACCCACTGTCAGAAACTCTTTGAGGTGGTTATGGAACAATGTGTGCAATGGGGCAGCCCCGGGCAACTGATGTTTGTGGTGGGGGCTACGCAAGCGGCCATGCTGGGCCAGTTGCGCTAACTGGTCCCTGAACACTTTTTCCTGATTCCCGGGGTAGGAGCCCAAGGAGGCAGTCTGAGAGAGGTCGCTGAGGTAACCATGAACGCCCAGGTGGGCATCCTGGTCAATAGCTCACGGAACATCATTTATGCGGGCAGCGATGATGATTTCGACACTAAAGCCCGCGAAGCGGCCTCGGCACTTCAGTCAGAAATGGAAACCATCCTCAGGGAACGGCGGTTCATTTCCTGAGACCGGATTATATGAACGTTTTAAAACTTTACAAAGTTGAAATTTTCTTCCTTTGGATTAGACAACCGGCTCATGGACGGCATCGAGGCGATGCAGTTCAAAACGGCCACCCCCGTTCAGCAAGAGGTAATCCCCCAGATCATGAAAGGACATGATGTGATTGGCTGTGCCCAGACGGGTACAGGAAAAACCGCTGCGTTTCTGCTGCCCATCATTCATCGCATCATCAACTCGCCCGAACGCGATCACATAAGGGCCCTGATCATTGTTCCCACCCGTGAACTGGCCGTACAGATCGCCCAGCAGATGGAAGGTTTCGGGTATTTTGCCCCGGTAAGTTCACTGGCTGTTTACGGTGGGGGGACTGGTGCCGTGTATTCGAACGAAAAGAGAGCACTCATTAGCGGCGTCGATATGGTGGTATGTACCCCGGGCCGCATGATCAGCCATCTGAACCTCGGCTATGTAGATCTGAGCAAACTCGATTTCCTTGTTCTCGACGAGGCCGACCGGATGCTGGACATGGGGTTCCACGACGATATCATGAAGATCATTTCCTTTATAAACAAAAACAGGCAAAGCCTGCTGTTTTCTGCCACGATGCCTCCCCGGATCAGGGAACTCAGCCGTCGCATCCTTGTCAATCCGAAGGAGATCAATATCGGGTTGGCCACTCCTCCCGAAAAAATACGTCAGGAAGCCTATGTGGTGTACGAAGAACAAAAAACACCCATGATCTCATACCTTATCTCCGATCAGGCCATGAAAAGCATACTGATTTTCGGCGATACCAAGGTGGGGGTGAAGCAACTGAGCCGTCACCTGAAAAAGCAAAAGCTTTCGGTCGAGGAGATTCACTCCGACCTGGAGCAGCACGAAAGGGAAACGGTCATGAACCAATTCAAGAGCAGGCAGGTGCGTATCCTGGTGGCCACCGACATCATTTCGCGGGGGATTGACGTGGAAGACATCGACATGGTCATCAATTACAACGTGCCCCACGATGCCGAAGACTATGTGCACCGGATCGGTCGCACCGCACGCGCCGAAACCCAGGGCAGGGCCTGTACACTCATCAGCCCCCTTGAACAGCGAAAGTTTGCCGCCATCGAAAAGCTGCTTGGAAAGTCTGTTGTAAAGCCCCGTCTTCCCGAAGGCATGGGTGACGGCCCTGCCTATGAACCTGAGAAAGCCCCTGCTTATAGTGGCGGGAAGAAAGGTTTTGTCCGGAAAGGGAGGCAGCAGAGAAAAAACTTCAGGATGAGATGAATGAGGTATTCTCGCCAGCACATGCTCACCTGGGTGAAATTGTCAGAGAGGCTGTGGCCCGTTTTGATCTGACGGGGCGTAAGCTTGGCAGCGGAAAAAGAAACCAGGTGAAACACCTGCCTTACCGGGGCCAGGAACTAAACATCAAGTCATTTCGCATACCTAACTTCCTGAATCGACTGGTATACCGCTTTGTACGTAAGTCGAAGGCCAGACGCTCGTTTGAGCATGCCCTGTATTTGAGGTCGAAAGGCATTGGCACACCGGCCCCCATCGCCTATTTTGAGGATGCCGGAGGCTGTATGCTGGGCAGGACTTACTATGTAAGCGAGCACCTTAGCCAGGACCTGAGCTTCCGCACCCTGATAGAACAGCCGGACTACCCCGGCAGGGACGAGATACTCAGGCAATTTACCCGGTTTACCCACAGATTGCACGAAGAAGGGGTACTGTTCAAAGACCACTCGCCGGGAAATACCCTCATCAAAAAGTCGGGGGAACAAACCTATGATTTCTTTCTGGTAGACCTGAACAGGATGCGGATCGATGCGGCTCTGGATTTTGAGGACAGGATGAGGAATTTCGCCAGGCTTTCGGCCACTCCCGGCATGTTGCGTACCATGAGTGCTGAGTATGCACACATTACCGGAAAGGAGGAGGCCATGGTATACGGGCGGATGCAGCATTATACCCTGGCCAACAAAAGACGGCGCGACCGCCAGAAACTGATCAATAAAAAGCTGGGGAAATACAGCTAACAGAGCCTATTGTGTTTCCTTCTCCTCTTGGTCCGCGCTGTCCTTTTTGCTTTCGTCCGGTTCTTCGTCCTTAGCAGTATCCTTGCTTTGCTCTTTTTCCTCTCCCGCAGGAGTGCCTGCGGCAGGGGGTTCGCCGGGGCCGCTGCCGGATTGCAGCCTGCCGGGTGGGGTGTCCTGTGGCGTGATCTCGCCCTGCAGTTCTTCGACCGCTTTAAAGGAAGTTTCCAAAGCCTCCCTAAACTTGTCGAAGTCTTCCTGGTACAGGAATAATTTGTGTTTTTCGTAGAAAAACTTGCCTGTTTGCTGGTTGAACCGCCGTTTGCTTTCGGTGATGGTCAGGTACAATTCATTGGCTCGGGTGGATTTCACATCGAAAAAGTAGGTCCTTTTTCCCGCCCTGACCGATTTGGAAAAAATATCGTCTCTGGGAATATTGCTGTCAAATTCTTCCATATGGGTCGTCCTCTTTGTTTCTACTATTTAACAAATTTAATAAACCCCTTCAAATAACCATGGTTTTTTTTTGATTTCTCAGGCCGGACATTCCCGAAAGCCTGCCGGGCCAAACCGGCAAAGCGCAATACCTGGTTGCCTGCTTCGACCCTGCCTTCGGAAAAATGCCCTGTATGAACCAAAATTCACTTACTTTTGCTTATTCTTAACAGGCGCTGCCACAATTGGCATGAGTGCAGACCAACGTCACTGATAAATAGAACCCGGAATTATGTTAAACAGAAGGCATCTGCGAGTGAAGGTACTGCAAAGCCTCTATGCGTTTTATCAATCCCATGAGCACGACCTGGCTGCTGGCGAGAAACAGCTTTTTTTCGGTATCGAGAAGATTTATGATCTGTATATCTATCAGTTAAGCCTGCTGGCCGAACTCCTGGTCCAGGAGGAAAGGACCATGGAAGACAATCTTTTAAAGCGGCTCCCCACACACGAAGACCTGCATCCCAAAAGGGCCTTTCTCGAAAACAAATGCCTGGTCAAGATCGCCGGAGATGTCCGGCTTCAGAAGCTGGCCAGCCAGAAAAGGATCAGTTGGTCCAACGACCGGGATCTGGTCCGCAAGCTGCTGGCCAGGATCAGGCAGCAACCCTATTACTGGGAATACCTCGAAACAACACAGCACGATCTGGGAGAAGATACCCGTTTTGTGCTGAAAATGTTCAAAAGAGACATTCTGCCCTTCGAACTGCTGCATCATTTCTATGAGGAAAAATCTATTTACTGGCTGGACGACTGGGAGCTTGTTAATAAAATGATTATCAAAACTCTGAAATTGTCGGTCGAAGCCGGTGGGCAACTCCAGCTCATGAAACTGTTCAAGGAAGAGGACGATCGCCGTTTTGCCCTGGAGCTTTTCCGGAAAACCATTTTGAACCACGATCATTTTGATCGGATCATCTCGGCAAAAACAAAAAACTGGGACATTGAACGCATTGCCATCATGGACATCATCATTATGGAAATGGCCCTTTCCGAAATTTTGAAGTTCCCCGAGATCCCCGTAAAGGTCAGCCTGAACGAATACATCGAGTTGTCAAAAATGTACAGTACCCCGAAGAGCAAAGTGTTTGTAAATGGGGTATTGGACAAACTGGTCGAGGAATTTGTCAGGGATGGGAAGATAGGGGCCCATGAGACAGGTTTTTCGGCTCCCGCATCGGAATGATTTATTAACTTTGCTTTTGCCAATAAGGTGTAAACAAAAACTCCAAGCGATGAACTTTCTTTCTGTTATTTTGATGGCATCCCCTGAAAATGGAGGTGGGCTGGGTGCTTTTCTCCCCCTGATCCTGATAGTTTTGGTATTCTACATGTTTTTTATCCGCCCGCAGATGAAAAAACAGAAGCAACTACGCAAATACCGCGAAAATTTGCGCAAGGGAGACAAGATCATTACCATTGGCGGAATTCATGGAAAGATCATAGAGGAACAGGAGAGAACATTTACCATCGAGGTAGAAGGTGGCAACAGGCTGAAGATCGAAAGGTCGGCTGTGGCGATGGACGGAGCATCGGAACAGCTTGGCGACAAACGTTAAATGAACTGGAAGCTACTGTGGCGCAAACGCGATGGCCTGACCCCGGGAGAGGCGGCCACCAAACGGAAGGTCTACATCTTCGTGGTATGCGTTGTATGCAGCGCAGTTTTCTGGCTGTTCATCAAATTGTCTCAGGAAAACCAGTCTTTGTTCAGCAGGTCCGTTGTCTTTGAAGATGTTCCCGAAGGCATGGTCATTGCCGGACAAAGCGATTCGGTGATCCATTACATGCTCGAGACTACCGGTGTCCGGCTGATTCAGGCCGGGCTGTTCTCCACAGGCGAAGCCCTCCGGTTGGAGATCCCCTCATTGCCCAGCCTTCAGCGTAACGGCCGCCGGGTTCATTACCTCAGCAATACGCTGGCCAGAGAAAGATTACAGGAAGAGGCCAATCCGTGGGAGCGTATCACACAGGTCAACCCGGATACTGTTTTCATCGAGTTGGCACCCTCGGCCACAAAACGCATTCCGGTCGAATTGCAGGCCGATATTACCTTTGAACCACGCTTTGATCAATACGGCGAATTGGAGATCAGCCCCGATTCGGTGCAGCTTACCGGTCCGAAGACCGTCCTGGATACCCTGTCACGGCTCCAGACTGTTCGCTGGGAGGCCCGCAATCTCAGGCAGACTACCAGGGCCAGGCTCGACATAGCCCTGCCTGAAAACATCCCCTCTCTCGAACTGGATGTAAAACAGGTTTCTGTTGAGGTACCCATTGCCGAATTTACCGAATCCTCTCTGGAGCTTCCCATTCAGGTTGTCTGCCCCGAAGGCATTATTCCGAGGGATATCAGGCTGTTCCCTTCGAGGGTGACGGTGTCCTATCTGGTTGCCCTACAGGATTATGCTGCCGTAGACCAGGAGATGTTCGAAGTCGTGGTCAGTTGCCCGGAAACACCCGGGCTTTCGGGCGAGCGACTGCCGGTGAGGCTAGAAAATCATCCCGGTTTTGTTCAGATACTCTATATCTCGCCTGCAAACGTCGAATACCTTATCCTTGAATAATAAAAAGCCTGGCTCTGCTGCCGGGTTTTCCCGGCGAAGGCATAGCAGGCCACAACCAAATGGAGCGGATATGTTGCTTGTTGGCCTGACAGGAAATATTGGCAGTGGTAAAACAACTGCAGCCCGGTTGTTTGGACTGCTCGGGGTGCCGGTTTATTCTGCCGACGAAAAGGGGAGATTCTTTCTGAATCAACCCACAGTGCAAAAGCAGGTTGAGGAATTGTTCGGCCCTGAGGTCGTCGACCCCCGGGGCAGCATCGACAGGAAAAAGCTGGCATCACTGGTTTTTGGAGATCCCTCGGGGCTCGCCCGGCTCAACGCCCTGATCCATCCCCTGGTGCGCGAGGATTTTCGCAAATGGGTCAGGGCCAGACAAGGACATCACTATGTGATTCAGGAAGCTGCCATATTGTTTGAAAGCGGACAGGCAGAACAGTTTCATCGGGTGATTCTGGTAACGGCCCCGCTGGAGCTGCGCATTGAACGGGTTTGTAGCAGAGATGGGGTGTCTTCGGATGCGGTGATGAAACGAGTGCGGCATCAGATGGACGAAGACCTGAAACGCCCCCATGCCGATTACCTCATCGCCAACAACGGCAATGACCTGCTGATTCCCCAGGTATTGAAGGTTCACGATCAGTTGCTCGGAATTTCCCGCTGAACGCTGCCCGGGCGAATGAAACTGCCTCCGCATGTAATAAGCCGTTGTGTTACGGCGTTAAGGAATGAACAACGACAACTGCTTTGAGCGTTTCAACTGTGTTGGTTAGAAAATATTTTTCCCTGTGTTTGTTTTTCCTGCTGATTTTGAATGCGGGGGTGCTCAGCGGGCAGCAGGCCGGCAGGGTGTATGAATTCCTGAACCTTTCTCCCACTGCCAGGATCACTGCCCTGGGAGGCCATGGGGTCCCCTTTGACGATCACGATCTTGGCATGGCCCTGGTTTATCCTTCCCTGCTGAACCCTGACATGACAGGTCATCTTTCGCTGAACGTGGTTGATTACTTCGACGACATCAATTACGGCACCCTTGCGTTTGCCCGTCACTTTCCCCGCCTTGGCTCTTTCAGCGCCTCGATACAATACATCGATTACGGCCGGTTTACCCTGGCTGATGAAACCGGGCATACCGGGGGGGAGTTTACTGCCGGTGAGTACAGCCTGCAGCTGGGATGGGGCAGGATGCTAAATGAGTCCTTTTCGCTGGGCAGCAACCTGAAGCTGATCTATTCTGCTTTCGACATCTACCGCTCCCTGGGCCTGGCTGTGGATGTCTCTCTGGGGTATGTACACGAAGAACAACAATTGTCGGCTGCCCTGGTGGCCCGGCACATGGGGAGGCAGCTGACCTATTATCACAATGGCAACCGGGAGAGCCTGCCATTCGACCTGGTGTTCGGCATCTCAAAGAAGCTGGCCAATGCGCCTTTTCGGTTTTCTCTGGTGGCCAACAACCTTCACCGCCCCGACCTTACCTACGAGCCACCCCTGGGTCATAATCAGTTCTTTGAAAGTCAAGGTGGCATCCAGGAATCCGATGACTGGCTGGGCAGCCTGGCCGATAAAACCATGCGCCACCTGGTATTTGGGGTCGAATTCATCCCCCTTGAGAATTTTTCTTTCAGGGCAGGGTATAATTATCGCCGCCGCCAGGAAATGAAGGTAGCCTCCCGTTTGTCTACGGTGGGTTTTTCCTGGGGATTCGGTATCCGGATTTCGCGTTTCCACCTCAACTACGGCCGGTCAAATTATCACCTCGCGGGTGCCCCAAACCATCTTTCGATCAGCACCAGCCTGCCCGATCTGTTTCAGGGCAGCAACGACCGGCAAACACAAACTCAATAGCCCTGCTGATGTTCAGACACGCCCTCTTCCTTCTGTTGATCCTGCTGTTGTCTGCCTTCCAGGCCTGGACCAGGTTTTCCCATCAGGGCCCTGATCCGGGAATGGCTGACGGGTTCTGGGTTTTCTTCACCGACAAACAAGGGGTGGAATTTGACCCCCATGCCTATTTTCACGAAAACGCCATCGGGCGCAGACTGTCGCTTGGGCTTTGCCTTTACGACAGCCTTGATTTCCCGGTCAGGGCCGACTACCTCGACTCACTCACCTCCCTGGCGGGGGCTCCCTCCGTGGTGTCTAGGTGGCTGAACGCCGCCCATGTCAGGCTGTCTGCGGGTGAGGCCATCCAACTGGAGACCCTCGACTTTGTGAAGAAGGTCATCCCTGTATCGATGCGGTTGATCCCGGCAGCTGCAAAGGCTGAACCGGTCAGCCAGGCCGGTTTCGAAGTACCCGATTCGGCCTTGCTTTCGCAGCAAATACGGCATATGTCCGGACAGGCCTTTGCCGCCCATGGATTTGACGGCCGGAGCATACGGATTGCCATATTTGATTCGGGCTTTTCGGGTGTGGAGGAACATCCTGCTTTTGCACACATCATCGGGCAGGGACGCATCATTGGAAGCTGGGATTTCCACCGTTCGCAGGAAAACGTGTTCACCTCGGGCAGCCATGGCACCATGGTGCTGTCGGTCATTGGCGGGATGCTGGACGGGCTTCCGATGGGATTGGCCACGGGGGCCGAATTTCTTCTGGCCCGCACCGAAATTTTCCGCGAATTGCTGGTGGAGGAGAAGTACTGGCTGGCTGCAGTCGAATGGGCCGACCGCCATGGTGCACACATCATCAATTCTTCGCTGGGTTATGTGTTTCACCGCTATTTTCCGGAACAAATGGACGGGCAAACCTCCCTGGTTGCCAGAGCTGCCCACATTGCCGCCTCCAAGGGCATCCTGATCATCAATGCGGCTGGCAACGAGGGAAACAATGAGAAATGGCGAATTGTGGTAACCCCGGCAGATGCTGACAGTGTGCTTACGGTGGGGGCCTTGTCTTTCCCCTCCCTGTTGCGGGCACCCTATAGTTCAACGGGGCCCACTGCCGACGGGCGCCTCAAGCCCAATGTGAGCGCACTTGGTACGGTGGTTGCTGCCGGCAGGCGCGGGCTGGCAACCCCCCGCGGAACCTCCTTTGCCAGCCCGCTGGTTGCGGGTTTTGCCGCCTGCCTTTGGCAGATGAACCCGTCCTGGACAAATATGGATGTGTTCAGGGCCATTGAAAGGAGTTCGACCCTGTATCCCTATTATGATTATGCCCATGGTGTTGGCATCCCCCAGGCAGATTATTTTTTAAGCCCCTATCCGCTGGTGGTTCTGCCCACTTTCGACATCATGGATGGAGGAAACGACACCCTGAAAATAGTGATCCGGCAGAATCCTGCAAAGGATCAGAATCAGACGGATAAAGCGACGATACACAAATACATTGATTACCTTTACTACAAAATAATGGGACCGGATTCCGGAATTGAGCAATATTTTGTAGTGGAGGTGAGCGATGCCAACATCCTGAAGCTAGGCATGGAGCAGTTTGGACCGGGCCGGCGTCTGCTGGTTCACTACAAGGGATACACCTCGGCCGTTTCGTTTTGATTGACCTTAATAGATTTACAATGAAGGGCTACCTGCTCTTGTTCGCATGCTTGTTGGTTTCGGGCAGTGCACCGGGGCAACGGGTGATTATTGCCGAAGACCTCAGGGGAGACGATGAGCCCCGGGTATATGGTATGAACCGCACCCATTACAGCCATTCGTACCTGGGTGTTTCTTTCCTGGCCGGCCCGCCCGAAGACAGGGGCGCAGAGATCCATTACCGCCGCTCCTGGTCGCTGCAGTACGGTTACCGTTATAAACTGCGGATCAGCAATGTCTTTTCGGTCGGGACCGAACTGAGCTTGCACAGGACATCCTACCGGCCAAGGCAAACGGAATACAAGCAGGTGCCCGGCCCTGCTATGCACGACACCGAAAAGCTGGTATTTGTGCAGCCTGGCCTTTCGTATTACAAGCGCATCAACTTCGGGCAGCGTGGGGATTATATCGGTCGTTTTTTCGATGCCGGCGCCTATGGGGCATGGAATGTGCATGTGCGGCACATAAGTTTCGATGAGATAGAAGGTGAACGGGTGAAGGTGAGGAGGACAGGGATGGATTATCCGGCTGCATTTGAATACGGGGTTCTGGCGCGGGTCGGATTCAGCAACTTTGTCATCAGGGGCAGTTACCGTTTTTCCGAACTCTTTCGTTCATCGGCAGATCTTCCCGAATTCCCACGGCTGATGATCGGTTTTGAGATGGGAACCCATCCCTTTTGATCTTATAATTTCTCTGCGATCATCAGCCCGTCGCGAAACGGCAACAGCAGGTTCCTGACACCGGAATGACGCTGTATGTGTTCATTAAAGGCGATGATGCCCCGGGTTTCGGCGTCGTTCTCTTCAGGCTTTGCAACTACCTTACCCCCCCAAAGCGCATTGTCGGCCAGCACGATCCCTCCCTTCCGGAGCCTGGGGTAGATCATTTCGAAGTAATTGACGTAATTCTCCTTGTCGGCATCAATGAATACCAGGTCAAAGATCTCGTCCAGCGTCGGGATCACTTCGATAGCTTCTCCGATATGTTGCACCACCTTGTCTTTCAGGCCTGCATCGCTGATGTATTTTCTGGCGAAATCCTCCAGTTCGGGGTTGTGGTCTATGGTGTGAAGCAGGCCGTCTTCGTTCAGGCCCCAGGCCAGGCATATGGCAGAATACCCGGTGTAGGTCCCCACCTCCAATATGCGGCGGGGTTTACTCAGCCGGCTGATGAAGGCCAACAGGCTACCCTGCAGGTGACCCGACAACATCCTCGGCCGAAGCACTTTGGCATGGGTGTCGCGGTTGAGTTTCTTCAACAGCAAAGGCTCGGGGGTGCTGAAGGCTTCTGCATAAGATTCGATCTCGGAAGGGATAAAGCCCATATTGCATCAGGAAGGTTTAAAGATGAGGGTACTCAGGCTTCCGGGCTCAAACACCTCGTTGGCCACCTCCATGAGTCCGGAAGCCGAAACGGAGCTTATTTTTTCGTTGATGTCTTCGATGGTTTCGGCCTTGTTGAACACAAGCATGTTCTTTCCCATCGAGAGCATTTCTCCCAGCTGCGATTCGAAGGCGATGGCCACCTGGCCGATTAGTTGCTGTTTGGCCCGCTTCAGTTGAAGCCCGCCAAGGCGTTGCTCTCTCAGGCGGGTCAGCTCCCTGGTAATCAGATAAAGGGTTTTGTCCACATAATGCGGATCGGTGCCGAAATAGATACTGAAGAGGCCCGCATCGGAATAGGCCTGGTAGTTACTCTCAATATGGTAGCAGAACCCGTACTTCTCCCTGACAGCCATGTTCAGGCGGCAGTTCATGCCGGGCCCGCCGAGCATATTGTTCAGCAGCATGAGGGTGTTTTTTTTCGAATGAGTTGCCCCGTATGCCTGATTGCCCACCATGCAATGAGCCTGGTGGTTTTTTCGCCCAACCACTTTTTGACGGGGCCGGTAGGCCACGAATGCCTGCCTGTTGTGTTGCCGGCTTCCCGGGGCAGCATTGCCGAAATATTTCTCGGCCAGTCCGATCAGTTCGGCAAAGGGTATCCGTCCAACCGAGGCGATCACCATCTCGTGGGTCGCGTGATTCCTTCTGATAAAATCATGCACCCAATCGCGGTTGAATTCCCGGATCCTGTCGGGGGTTCCCAGGATATTTCTGCCAAGGGGATGCTTGTCGAAAACCACTTCGTCGAAATCGTCAAAGATCTGTTCGGCCGGGTTGTCCTTGTACGAATTGATCTCATCCAGAATGATGTCTTTCTCCTTGTTGAGTTCCCGTTCGGGGAAACTGGCATTGAACATGATATCGGAAACCAGATCAAACCACCTTTCGTAGTAGGGGTGCATGAAGGAACCGTGTATGCAGGTATCTTCCTTGGAGGTGTATGCGTTGATCTCCCCACCTACGTTCTCCATCCTGCTCAGGATATGATAGGACTTTCGTTTGCGGGTCCCCTTGAAGATCACGTGTTCGATAAAATGGGCCAGTCCCTGCTCGCTGAGGGTTTCATCGCGTGAGCCCACGTTGAGGGTCAGGCCGCAATGCGCCACAAGTGAACTGCTCGAACGGTGTATAAGGCGTATTCCGTTAGACAATGTATGGTGCTGATAACTCATCGTTTCTTCCGGGGGGCTTTCATCATGTAATCCGTGCGCACCAGGCCTCTGGATATATTGTTCAGTGTCCTTCGCAGCAGGGTCCGCTTCAGGGGGCTGATCCTGTCTATCATCAGGATGCCCTCAATGTGGTCGTATTCGTGTTGTATGATGCGGGCTGCCAGCCCTGAAAAGCTTTCTTCGTGTTCCCTGAAATCCTGGTCCTGGTAGCTCATCCTGATCTCTGGCCTGCGCATCAGGTCTTCCCTGAGTTCCGGGAAACTCAGGCAACCTTCGTTGAACAGCCAGGGATCGCCCGATTCATCCAGCATCCTTGCATTGATGAATACTTTTTTGAAGTCCTTCAATGAGGGGTCCTCATCGGCAAAGGGACTGGCATCTACTAGAAACAAACGGATGCGACGGCCAATCTGAGGGGCGGCCAACCCAACCCCTTTTGCCTGGTACATGGTTTCCCACATATTGTCGATCAGCGCATCAAGACCGGGATAATCCCTGTCTATCGGCTTCCCCTTTTCTTTCAGTAAAGGATCTCCGTAAGCGAGAATGGGCAATATACTCATCGGTTGGCTTTGTTTGATCGCCTTTCCAGGTAAGATTGCAAAATAATGGTGGCACTGATGGTGTCGATCAGGGCCTTGTCCTGCCTGGCTTTTTTCTTCAACCCCGCAGTGATCATGGTTTGCATGGCCATTTGTGAGGTGAAGCGTTCATCCATCCTTTCAACGGGAATGCGGGGAAATTGTTTGACCAGATGCCTTACAAAGGGGTCAATGTACCTGGAGGCATCCGAGGCTCGATTTTGCATGTCGAAGGGTTCGCCCACCACGATGCAGTCGACCTCTTCGCGGCTGCAATAGTCTTTCAAAAAGGGGATTACATCCCTGGAGTGTACGGTGGTCAGTCCGCCAGCGATCATCTGTAGCTGGTCGGTGACGGCAATTCCTACTCTTTTTCTGCCATAATCAATGGCCAGTATCCTTCCCATCGGGCAATTTTTTTGCAAAGATAACACAATCGACCGACAATAAAATGGAGTGCAGCCATGGCTCCTCGCTTAAAATAGTTCTATATTTGTGTGCTATTGACTGCAGTAAAAACCTTGAGTCTTCTTATTTGCTGGTGTATGGATGCATTGAAACTGATCATAGAAGGAGCCTGGGACGAACGGTCGCTCCTGGCTGATGCCGCGGTGCAGGAAGCAGTGTGCGAAGTGATTGAGTTACTGGACAAGGGAAAGCTGAGGGTGGCTGAACCTCGTGAGGGACTTTGGGTGGTGAATGATTGGGTAAAAAAGGCAGTGATCCTCTATTTCCCCCTGCGTCGGATGGAAACCCTGGATGTAGGCCCTTTCGAATTCCACGACAAGATACCCCTTAAGCGGGCTTACAGGGAGCTGGGCGTGCGGGTGGTGCCTCATGCCATTGCCCGTTATGGGGCATACCTTGCCCCGGGTGTGGTGATGATGCCCTCCTATGTGAATATCGGAGCCAGGGTAGGAGAGGGCAGCATGATCGACACATGGGCCACCGTTGGCAGTTGTGCACAGATCGGCAGGGGTGTCCATCTTAGCGGGGGTGTTGGCATCGGCGGAGTCCTGGAGCCTGTTCAGGCGGCCCCGGTTATCATCGAAGACCACGCCTTTATCGGGTCAAGGTGTATTGTGGTAGAAGGAGTGCATATTGGCCGTGAGGCTGTTCTGGGTGCCAATGTGGTGTTGACAGCCTCCACCAGGATCATCGATGTGAGCCGGGCCCAGGCCAGGGAATACAAAGGCCATGTGCCAGAACGTTCGGTAGTCATTCCCGGTCTCCTTCCCAAGGAATTCCCGGCCGGTACCTACCATGTGCCCTGTGCGTTGATCATAGGCCGCAGAAAGGAAAGCACCGACCGCAAGACCAGCCTCAACGAAGCCCTGCGCGAACATCAGGTAGACGTATAAAACATCAGCCGGCCCGGACAGGGATCGTCCAAATTTCGACCCATGCCCTTCATTTCAGGAGTCATTATTGCCTATAACGAGGAAAAATATATTGCAAGGTGCATCCGCTCCATGCAGGGCGTGGTGGACGAGATCGTCGTGGTAGACTCCCTTTCGTCCGATAAAACCCCTGAAATTTGCCGTTCGTTGGGGGCCAAACTGATACAGCAGCCCTTCCTGGGTTATATTGAACAAAAGAATTTTGCACTGAAAGAAGCCACCTATGATTATGTGCTTTCGCTGGATGCAGACGAAGCCCTGTCGGAATCTCTGGCCGCTTCGATTAAGGAAGTCAGGCAAAAGTGGCTGTACGACAGTTATCGTTTCAACCGGATGAATCGCTTTTGCGGCAAATGGATGAGGTATACCAATTATTATCCCGACCGGAAACTCCGGCTGTTCGATCGTCGCAAAGGGCGCTGGGGAGGGGTCAACCCCCACGACAGGGTGGTGATGGAAAAAGGGGCCACCACCGGTTTTTTAACCGGCGACCTCCTGCATTGGATGTGCGATTCGCTTCAAGAGCATATGGACACCATCAATCGTTATAGCGGCATAGCCGCCATGGAGGCCTTTAAAAATGGAGTTCGCTGCCCTGTATGGAAAGTCTGGTACAAGCCGCTATGGCGTTTCTTTCAGTACTACGTGGTAAAGCGGGGGTTTTTGGATGGTTATATGGGGCTGGTGGTAAGCCGCCATGCAGCCTTTATGTGCTTTCAAAAATACGCCAGGCTGCGTTGCCTTCTACTCGAAAGTAGACGGAAGACAGAAGACGGAAGACGGAAGGTGGAAGGGGGAAGGTAGAAAGAAGAAAGTTTAAAAGTTGAAGAGTTGAAGAGTTGGAAAGTTGGAAAGCTTAAACATTAGATCCTTAAACTCTTAAGCTTTTAAACGCTTAAACTTTTTTTTGACATTTTGACTTTCAACAAGGAACAGGGAGCAAGGAACAACAAACAGTCACTCATCACTTTTCCCGGCTTACAGACACATAAAAATTATGACCTCATGGAACTAAATCCTTTCCACCTGTCGTTGCCTGGTCAATTCAGGGTGGCCGTGGTATTGTCTACCTACAACCAGCCTCTGTGGCTTACAAAATGCCTGTGGGGCTATGTGGAGCAAAGTTTCGACGATTTTGAGATCCTGATCGCCGACGATGGTTCCGGGCCGGAGACCAAGGGGGTTGTACGCGATTTTCAGGAGCAGTCGGGGTTGTCTATCAGGCATATCTGGCAGCCCGATGAGGGATTCCGCAAGTGCCGCATACTCAATAAGGCCATTATGGAAACAGACGCCGATTACCTGATCTTTAGCGACGGCGATTGTATTCCGCGAATGGACTTTGTCGGCAACCATGTACGGCATGCCCGCCCCGGCTATTTCCTGAGCGGAGGCTACCTCAAACTCAATGAAAACGTATCGGGCCTGATCACCCGCAAGGATGTGGTGAACCAGCGACCGTTCTCTGCCCGCTGGTTGATGAAACATGGCATGAGTTTTTCCCATAAATACATGAAGCTGGTCAGAAATCCTGCCTTTACGGGCTTTATGAACCGGGTTACCACCACAAGGACCACCTGGAACGGTCACAATGTCAGTGGTTGGAAAAGCGATCTGCTGAAGGTAAATGGTTACAACGAATCAATGAATTACGGGGGCCTGGATCGCGAACTTGGTGAAAGGCTTGTCAATGCGGGGCTGAAAGGTCAGCAGATCAGGTATTACGCTATTTGTGTACACCTTGACCATGCCAGACCATACAAAACCAGGGATGCCCTGAATAAAAATATGGCCCGGCGGCTGAGCGTAAAAAGCGACAAGCTGACATGGACCCCTGACGGGATTTTAAAGGACGGAGGGAAAAAACAGGGCAAAAGCAGTTAATAAAAGCCATCCCCGCCATGTTTTCTGCAGTTGCTCTTCCGTTTGCCCGACAGGATGTTTTGGCACGACAATTGAATCAGTAACAAAGGACAAATCGTTGATAGCGGAATTTATGTTAAATGAACTTCAACTTAAGGAGGTACTGGAGGTACTGCGCAGCGGGGGCACCATATTGTACCCTACCGATACCATCTGGGGCATCGGGTGCGACGCCACCAACCCCAGGGCCGTTGAAAAGGTATACAGGATAAAGGAACGTCTTAGCGAAAAATCATTGATTATCCTGGTGAACGACTTAGACATGCTGAAAGATTACGTCGAAGTGGTGCCGGAGGTTGCCATGGAACTGATCGCCAGCATGTCGGACCCCCTCACCATCATCTACCCCAAAGCAAAAAAGCTGCCCAAAAATGTGACGGCAACGGATGGGTCGATCGGGATACGCATTCCCCGTCATGATTTCTGCCAGCAAATGATCTCTGCTTTCGGGAAGCCGGTTAGCTCAACTTCGGCCAATATCAGTGGGGCTCCCATTCCGTTTTCTTTGCGGGGAGTTTCCGATGAGATCAAGTCGGCTGTTGACTATGTGGCAGATGTTGAACACCAGACTTCCACCAGGCCAACGCCATCCACCATCATCAAAATAGACAGTCAGGGCGAGATACATATCCTAAGGAACTGATGAAGCCGAACATTGATCATAGCATACTGGATCTGGTGTCTGAGACGGCTTCGGAGCTCGGCAGGCGCGTCTACGTGGTTGGTGGCTGGGTTCGCGATCTTCAGCTGGGCAGGGAATCGAAAGACCTCGACATCATGGTGGTAGGCAGTGGCATTGAGCTGGCCGGTGAGGTGGCAAGGAAGCTGGACAGGGAAGGCGGGCTGAAGGTGTTCAGGAACTTTGGCACCGCCATGTTGCGGCATGAGGGCTGGGAAATTGAGTTTGTGGGCGCACGCAGGGAATCTTACCGTTCCGGTTCGCGCAAGCCCATTGTGGAAGACGGCAGCCTGGAAGACGACCTGCGGAGGCGGGATTTCACCATCAATGCCATGGCCATCAGCCTGAATGAGGATGACCGTGGTTGCCTGCTCGATCCCTTTGGAGGCCAGGATGACCTCAGGGCCGGCCTGATCCGCACCCCCCTCGAGCCCGGATTGACCTATTCGGACGATCCCCTTCGGATGATGCGTGCAGTCCGTTTTGCTTCACAGCTCGGTTTTCAGATCGAGCAATCTTCTTTTGAAGCCATCCGTAAAAATGCAGAACGGATCCGCATTGTTTCCATCGAGAGAATCATGGATGAGTTCAATAAGATCATGCTTTCAGATACTCCCGGACGTGGCATTCAAATGCTGAGGGCCTCGGGGCTGCTGTTGCATTTCTTCCCTGAACTGGATGCCATGCACGGTGTGGAAGTCGTGAATGGCAAGGCCCATAAGGACAACTTTTACCATACCCTTCAGGTGCTTGACAACCTGGCAGAAAAAACCCCCGATCTCTGGCTGCGCTGGGCTGCCCTGTTGCACGATATTGCCAAACCAGCCACCCGGCGTTTCGATGAAAAGATCGGCTGGACCTTTTACGGACATGAGTACTTGGGCCACAAGATGGTAAAACCGATCTTCCGCCGGCTGAAACTGCCCATGAACGAAAAACTCAGGTATGTTCAAAAGCTGGTTCTCTTGCATTTGCGTCCCATAGCACTTACCGAGAGCGTCGTTACCGATTCGGCAGTAAGACGGCTTCTGTTTGAGGCGGGCGATGACATCGACGACCTGATGCTACTCTGCGAGGCCGATATTACCAGCGGGAATCCGGAAAAGGTTAAAAAATACCTCGACAATTTTGAAAAGGTCAGGCAAAAGCTCAGAGAAATTGAGGACAAGGACCGGCTGCGCAACTGGCAACCTCCCGTAAGCGGCGAGGACATCATGCACGCATTCGCCCTGCCTCCCTGCAAAGAGGTTGGCATTATCAAAACGGCCATCCGCGAGGCCATCATCGAAGGAGAGATACCTAACCGTCGCGATGCGGCCCTTGAGAGGATGAAGGAAGAAGGAAAGAAACTGGGCCTGGTGCTCGAAAACCCAATTAATTAATCACTACATTTGCTTGTAAAACCAACCGAAAGAACTGATTTTTCGCCGCATATGCTGATCTACAGGTTTAAGGTAACGTTTGAAGACCACGATGAATTCATCCGGGAGATCGAGCTGCGTGCTGATCAAACCTTTGAAGACTTTCACCACGCCATCATGGGCAACCTTGCCCTGGACCCGGGTATGCTGGCCTCTTTTTTTTTATGCGATCACCGTTTCCGCAAAAAGCAGGAAATACCCCTGGCCACCACCGAATTTGGCGAACCCGGGCAGGAAGGAGAGAGCCTGCCGCTGATGCACGAAGCTTCATTGATGGACTATATCGACGACCCCCACCAACGCCTGATGTATGTATACGACAAACTCAACCAGTGGACATTCTATGTTGAACTGGTAAAGATCGCTCCCGCCATCCCCGGCCTGGTTTATCCGCGTTTCACCCGGTCAGTGGGCCCGGTGCCCCGCGAGCTGACCCTCACTCCCAAACAGCTTCCTGGCGTTGAAAACCAGATGGACTTCGACTACGATGAGATGTCATCTTCCCCGCCTCTTTCCGGCGAGGACCTGGATGGCCTTGACCAGCTTGATATCGAGGACATTCCTGCTGACGAAGGGGGGGGCAACGACCTTGAAGAGGACAAATAAAACCCTTGTAGTGATAACCGGTGCTACAGCAGTAGGGAAAACCGACCTTAGCCTGGATGTTGCCCTTGAGCTTGGATGCCACATTGTTTCGGCCGATTCCAGGCAGTTTTACCGCGAACTCAAAATCGGCACAGCCCCCCCTTCGCAGACCGAACTGGAAAAGGTTCCCCACTATTTTGTGGGGCATATCTCTGTATTCGAGCACTACAATGCGGCCCTGTTCGAGCAACAGGCCATCCCCCTGATCGGCAAATTGTTCGACAAACACGACTACGTGGTGGTGACCGGAGGCTCGGGTCTGTATCTTGACACCCTCTGCCATGGGATTGATGAGTTGCCCGGTATCAGCCCGTTAGCCCGCCGGCAGGTGCATGAAGTGTACCTGAGGGAGGGCGTCCCCGGACTGAGAAGGTGGTTAAAAACCATTGACCCGGTGTATTACCGGCAGGCAGATACGGCCAACCCCATGCGGATGAAGCGTGCCATCGAGGTGTTTCTCTCTGCCGGGATCCCCTTTTCAAGGCTAAGGAAAAGCCGCCACAAAACAAGACCGTTCCGCATTTGCCGCATTGTGCTCGACCGGCCCCGGCAGGAATTGTTTGCCAGGATCAATGCCCGGACCGACCGGATGATACATGACGGCCTGATTGAGGAAGGGGTTTGCTGGTTCCGGTTTCGTGAACTTAATGCCTTGAATACTGTGGGGTATAAGGAAATATTTGCCTGGCTGTCGAATCAGTGGCCTCTGGATGTGGCAGTGGAGAAGATCAGGACAAATTCGCGGCGGTATGCAAAACGCCAGCTTACCTGGTTCCGGCGCTATGCCGATGCAGCATGGTTCCATCCACAGGAAAGGGACGCCATACTGGAATTCATCCGGCGTGGTACTTGATCAGTCCGCCCATGGGCGAGACCTCAAACCGGGAAAGCCGTATACCGAACTTTGAGGCTGAGGCTTTTACCATATCGCTGAAATGAAAGGCTACCGAACCGATGAAACCAACCGGCAAGCTGTCGTAATTGCTGAACTTGCAAACCTGTTCTTCGAAAAAGGCATCAAAACAACCCTCCACGATTTCCCTGACATAAGGATGTTGCAGCTGCTCACGCAGGAAGGGGGTGAAGGAGGCAAGGAAGCGGTTGGGGTTTGTTTTTTTATAAATATTGGTCAGGATCTCCTCCCTGCTGATTCCGTAATACGAATCAAAAGCCTCCATGACCTGGTCAGGAGCTTTGCTTTTCAGGTGGGCGGCGATATAGGTTTTACCCAGGTGGGCCCCGCTGCCTTCGTCGCCGAACATATAACCTGTTGAAAAGAGGCTTTCCGAAATACGGTTGCCGTCGTATGAGCAGGCATTCGATCCGGTGCCAAGGATACAGGCTATGCCGGCCTGATTACCGAAAAGGGCCCGGGCAGCGGCCAGCATGTCGTGGTCGACCTCGGTCTGTTTGCCTGGGAAGAGTACCTTCAGGGCATTATTGATGACGGCTTTTTTTGAAGGGGTGGAACAACCTGCGCCATAGAAATAAATGCGACCGACGCTGTCCAGCTCAAAGCGGTTGGAAAACTCCTTATGGAGTATGCCCGCCACTTCTTCCGAACTAACAAAGTAGGGGTTCAGACCAGGGGTTTTGAACGAATGCAGGATCTCGCCTTCGCCTATCATTACCCAATCGGTCTTGGTACTCCCGCTATCGGCAAGCAGAATCATTTCCATACTTTCTTTATCAGGGTGTCAAAAAAAGAGCTTGTGTCTTTTTGTCCGGTGTTTTCATGCTTTGCCGAATAGAACTCCCTGGCAAGGAACTCCTTGACTTGCAAAGGTTTCAGGTTTCTGTAGATCTTTCCGGCTTTGCACCAGGAAATCCTCCCGGTTTGTTCGCTCACCGTAAGGGCAATGGCATCCGACTGTTCGGTAATGCCCAATGCAGCCCGGTGGCGAAGACCCAGGGTGGTCGGAATCATTGTGGAGGACGAAACCGGCAACACACAGCGCGCAGCCACCACCCGGTTGTTCCTGATGATCACGGCTCCGTCGTGCAGGGGGCTGTTTCTGAAGAAGATGGAACCAAACAATTGCTCGGATAATTTTGCATCAAGGCGTTCGCCTGTTTCAACAAATGATTCCAGTTCATTTTTTAGCGTGATAACAAGCAAGGCTCCTGTTTTTTGTTCAGAAAAAGCTTCCAGGGTGTTGACAATGGGGGGGATGTCGAGCAGGGGTTCATCGGATAGCTGCCAGAGCCCCCTGAATATCCGGCGCGACCCCTTGCTGATGAAGCTTTCTTTGCCCAGCACCAGCAGAAATTTACGGATCTCAGGCTGGAACACTATGATCAGTGCCAGCACACCCACCGAAATAAACTGTTGCAGGATGGCCGTGAGCAGTTCCATTTCGAACAGCCGTACCAGCCACCAAATCAGGTAGATGGATAAAATGCCCAAAAAGATGTTCATGGCACCCGTACCCCTGATCAGCATATACAGCTGGTAAAAAAGAAAGGCTACAAGGAACACGTCAATGATGTCCAGCAGCCGGATCTGAAGAAAAGCTATTGCAAACAAAAGACTCATGGGGTAGAGTATTTTCTTCCGGGGCGCATAAAGATAGTGTTTTTTACTTCTGGCTTTGGTAACAGGAAGTGATTTTTATGGCCTCCACGGCTTCCTTTACGTCGTGCACCCGGAGGATGCGGGCTCCTTTTTCGAGAGCCAGGGTATTCAATACGGTGGTTCCGCCAAGGGCCTTTTCCGGGGGGGTGCGCAACACCTTGTTCACCATCGATTTTCTCGAAAATCCGACCATAAGGGGCAGGTCGAAAATGGAGAAGAAGTCGAGCCGGGCAAGCAGGTTGTAGTTATGTTCGAGGCTTTTTCCAAAGCCAAAGCCCGGGTCGATCACCAGGTCGTGCACTCCCATCTGCCGCAGGATATGTATTTTTTTTGAAAAGAACTCCGCCACCTCTTTCACCACATGGGTGTATTTTGGCTCCCGCTGCATGCTGTCGGGACGGCCCTGCATGTGCATGATTACATAAGGTACCTGCAATCGGGCGATGGTGTTGAACATTTCCGGGTCGATGCTGCCGGCCGAAACATCGTTGATCATATGAGCGCCCTCATCGATGGCCAGCCGGGCTGTAGAAGAATGATAGGTGTCGACCGAGAGGAGGGCTCCGGGATAATTCCTGACAATGGCTTTCAACACCGGAATCAGCCTCTGCTGTTCGGTTTCAGGATCGATGATCCCTGCTCCCGGTCGGGTGGAGGCAGCTCCCAGGTCGAGGATGCCCGCGCCTTCTTCAACCATCCGCCCGGCATGGTCCAGTGCAGCCAGCCGCTTTTGGTGCCGGCCGCCATCATAAAAGGAGTCGGGTGTAATATTCAGTATCCCCATGACCAGGGGAGAGGATAAATTTATAATTTTGCCCCTGAAGTTAAGGGTATGTTGTGGGCAAAAAAACGTATCTTTCGCCATAGGATCCGCTTACATGATTTCTCCGATAATCACTATTTGCAATGGATGCAGCTTCAAAAACAGATCAGCAATACACCAGGGCTATCGATTTGTGCAGGGATGTACTCCTGAAAAAGATGCAGGATTACGGGAGTGCATGGCGAATTCTGAGGCCTTCCTCACTCACTGACCAGATATTCATCAAAGCCCACCGCATCCGCTCGTTACAGGACAAAGGTACGCAAAAAATACTGGAAGGGATCTCTGCAGAATTCATTGGCATTGTGAACTATTCTGTCATGGGGCTCATTCAGCTCGACCTGGGGCCAGGCGAATCGCCCGATATGAAGATGGCGGATGCTTCAGCTCATTATAATGCCTGTGTTAATAAGGCCCGCGCCCTGATGCGCGACAAAAACCATGATTATGGTGAGGCCTGGCGCGATATGCGTGTGTCGTCGCTCACCGATATCATCCTGATGAAGCTGTTGCGGATCAAGCAAATTGAGGACAATGAGGGCAAGACCTGTGCTTCGGAGGGGATCGATGCCAATTATTACGACATAATCAATTATGCGGTTTTCGCATTGATCAAGCTGGAGCTGGAATCCTGACGGTTAGCTGCCAGCATAAAACCTGATGCCGTGTTGAAATTTCTGGCCAAAAGGCTGTGGTATGGGATTTGGGTGCTGTTCGGGGTAATCACGGTGGTATTTGTCCTTTTCGCTGTCCTCCCGGGCGATCCGGCCCGGATGATGCTGGGCCAGCGTGCAGACATCTCCTCTGTAGAAGCCATTCAACACGAACTGGGCCTTGACCGGCCATTGCACCAGCAATACATTCATTACCTGAACGACCTCTCTCCCCTCAGCCTTCACCGTCATGACCATCCGCAGAGCCTGATCTATCTCGACCCCGCTACCTATCGTTTTGTTCCCCTGATGACCGCCGGCGAGTTCAGACTGGTATTGAAGCAACCCTATCTGAGGCGCTCCTACCAGAGCAACCGTCCGGTTTCCGCGATACTGGGCGAGGCATTCCCGAACACCCTGCTGCTTGCCCTGGTTTCCATCGTTTTTGCCATGCTCGTCGGACTGACTATGGGCATCGTGGTAGCTTTAAGGAACAACCCCCTGCTCAGCAGGGCCACCCTGGCCTTTTCGGTTATGGGCATGTCGCTGCCTTCCTTTTTTGCGGCCATTATCATCGCCTGGGTTTTTGCCTTTCTGCTGGCCGATATTACCGGGTTGAACATGACCGGATCTTTGTGGGAAGTGGATGATTTTGGTCGTGGAGAGACCCTGGCGTGGCGAAACATCATACTGCCTGCCATCACCCTGGGCATACGTCCCCTGGCCATTGTTACCGAACTTACCCGCAGCAGCCTGCGTGAGGTGATGGCCCGGGATTATATCCGTACGGCGAGGGCCAAGGGCCTGTCGGAGTTCAGGGTCATTACCCGGCATGCATTGAAAAACGCTCTGAACCCTGTCATTACAGCAGCCTCTGGCTGGTTCGCCTCTTTGTTGGCCGGCGCCGTATTTGTCGAATATGTGTTTGACTGGAAAGGCATCGGGGTGGTGATTGTGGAAGCCCTCGAACATTACGATTTCCCGGTTTTAATGGGGGCTGTTTTGCTGATCTCGGTCATGCTGGTGCTGGTGAATATCCTGGTAGATGTGGCTTATGCCTGGCTCGATCCAAGGGTCAGGCTGTAATAGTGCAGGGGCGGATGACGAAAAAATACAGACCACACGTATAGATCAATGATACATCTTTAAATAGCAGGAAGCAATGAGAAAAAAAATGGTTGCAGGAAACTGGAAAATGAATTTAAGCCTGGAAGAGGCCATGACCCTTTCCGGCGAGCTGATAGAAAAACTCGACCATCACAGGAGAGATGGCTCCCCTGGAAAGGAAAACAAACTGCCCGATGTGGTCCTTTTCCCCCCCTTTATCTACCTGACAAGAATACGGGAGTTCTTTCCGGACACCAAGGGGGTGGCAGTGGGCGCCCAGAATTGCCACCACGAGGAGTCCGGCGCCTATACCGGTGAAGTGTCGGCCCCCATGCTCAGCTCGGCGGGAGCAACTCACGTGTTGATCGGACATTCCGAACGCAGGGCCCAGTTTGGTGAAGACGACCAGTTATTGGCCAGAAAGGCCTCCAGAGCGCTAAAAAATGGGCTGACCACCCTGTTCTGCTGCGGTGAAAAACTCCCCGAACGGGAGTCGGAACAACATTTCGACGTAGTAGAGAAGCAACTTCAGAGCGGTGTGTTCTGGATGAAGGAAGAACAGCTAAGCCATGCTGTTATTGCCTACAAACCGGTCTGGGCAATCGGGACCGGGAAAACCGCAAGCCCGGCCCAGGCCCAGGAGATGCATCTTTTTATTCGCCGCCTGGTCGAAAAAACTTACGGAAAGGCTGCTGCCGGCAATATCCGGATACTGTATGGAGGCAGCTGCAACGCAAATAACGCCGGCGAGCTTTTTGCCCAGGCCGATGTGGATGGGGGGCTAATCGGAGGTGCTTCGCTGAAACCCCGGGATTTTTTCCAGATCATTCTGGCTGCCGCCTCCTGAAAACCAAATTCGGGCATAAACAGTCCATAGAACGAGTGCAGCGCCGGTTTCACTGTGTAATCAAAGCCAGGACAACATGGAAACTTTCGAATTGAGTTGCCGGGTAAAACCCCTGGAGCCCTGGCGGGATATCCTGATTGCCGATCTGGCCCAGGCAGGCTTTGAGGGGTTTATCGAAACGGAGGAAGGGTTTAAGGCATATATACCTGCCGGTGATTACCGGCCCGAACTGGTCAGTGAGGTATTCTCCCTTGACATGGACCCCCCGCCCGGCCTTCTGAAGTATGAGGTGAACAAAATTATGCCGACAAACTGGAATTCTTTGTGGGAAAGCAATTTCCGGCCTGTGACCATTGGGAGGCTTTGTTACATACGGGCGCCCTTTCATGAAAAGAAACCGGAGATCAGATACGAGATCGTGATTGAACCCAAGATGTCGTTCGGTACAGGTCATCACGAAACCACCGTACTCATGGCAGAATGGTTGCTGGAAACAAGTATCAGTGGGAAGGCCGTTCTTGACATGGGTTGCGGCACGGGGATATTGGCGATCCTTGCGGCCAAAAGGGGTGCCGCAAGCGTCACGGCCATCGACAATTATCTGGATGCATGGGAAAATGCCCTGGAAAATGCCGGGAGGAACCATGCCGGGCAAATCCGTGTTTTGTACGGCGACGCCTCCCTGCTCGGGAAAGATCGGTACGATGTGGTAATGGCCAACATCACCCGCAATGTGTTGCTCGACGATATGGCCCGCTATGCGAAGGTGCTCTCAGCAGGGGGGGTAATGCTGCTGAGTGGGTTCCTTTCTTTCGACAAAGATGTTATCTTTGCCGAAGCAAACCGCCTGGGGATGGTACTTGCCGAAGAGAAAACCCTCAAAGACTGGGTATCTTTAAAACTCCTGAAACCCATAAGATAAAACGATATCTGAACCGATGGTTTTTAACTGGCTGGCTTTGTTTTTACTGATCCTGGCATACCTGCTGGGCTCTTTGCCCACGGCCGTTTGGGCCGGAAGGTGGCTTAAAGGGATCGACCTGCGAGATCATGGCAGCGGAAATGCCGGCGCCACCAATGCCATCAGGGTGCTGGGCCCGGAGATCGGCTTCCCCGTATTGCTGGTGGATGCACTCAAGGGAGCGGCTGCCGTGAGCATGGCCGCCACGGTACACCATCACTTTGCTTCTCCCGAATGGTATGTGGTATTCCAGTTAACGCTTGGTGCCATGGCCATTTTGGGCCATCTGTTCCCATTATTTGCCTCGTTCAGGGGCGGCAAGGGCATCGCCACCCTGGTGGGCATCGTAATTGTGATCTTCCCTGAGGCCTTCCTTGTCTGCCTGGGTGTTTTCCTGCTTGTTTTCCTGTCGACTCGCTATGTGTCGCTGGGGTCCCTGTCGGCGGCCATGGCCCTTCCCGTTGCGGTTATCTGGATAACCGATCAGACCCTTATCTCCAAGATCGTCTTCTCCATCATGGTGGCGGTATTCGTTCCCATTACCCACAAGAACAACATCCGTCGCCTGTTTACCGGAAAAGAGAACCGGATTTCTTTCAAAAAGCAGGCAAGAAACAGAAATTGAAGTTCTTTTTGCTTATTTTTGTTTGCAATACATCGACTGAAACCTGTCGGGCCCTGTCAAAAGTGGCCCCTGTACACCCGATAAGTATGCTTTTATGACCTGGTTGATCGTTTTGAGTCTGATCCTTGTCGGCATCACCTTCCTGCTGCTGGAGATATTGGTTGTGCCGGGAGCCACAGTGGTCGGTTTGCTGGGCCTGGTGCTGGTGATCGCCGGCGTGGTGGTATCATTCAATCACTATGGTACGGAAATTGGCATTATGACCTTGGCCGGCACCCTGGTGCTGAGCCTGATAGCCATTACCATCGCCCTGAGGTCAACCACGTGGAAGAAAGCCATGCACGCCTCTGTCCTGGACGGGAAGGTGAATATTTTCGATGCGGACAAGGTGGTCAGGGGCCATGAAGGCGTGACCATTACCCGCCTGAATCCCATGGGAAAAGCCCTTATCGGGAGCGAATATTACGAGGTGAGTTCGAAAGACAACCTCATTGCCGAGAACACTCCCATTGTGGTTGTGAAAGTAGAAGGAAACAAAATCATTGTCAAACCTAAAGAATAATCAAACATGGAAATTGGTGTCATTATTGCCATTGCCCTGGTGAGTATTGTGGGCCTGTGGATCATTTTTTATTTTATCCCCGTTGGCCTGTGGTTTTCGGCCCTGGTCTCTGGCGTTCGGATCAGCCTTTTGCAACTGGTTCTGATGCGTTGGCGGAAAATCCCCCCTTCGGTCATTGTCAACAACCTGATCTCTGCCACCAAGGCCGGCCTTAGCCTGAACCGCAATGACCTGGAAGCCCATTACCTGGCCGGTGGCCGGGTAAAGGCCGTGGTCAATGCCCTCATCAGTGCCGACAAGGCCAATATTCCCCTCGACTTCAAAACAGCCACCGCCATCGACCTGGCCGGACGCGATGTGCTCGAAGCGGTGCAGATGTCGGTCAAGCCCAAGGTGATCAATACCCCACCGGTAGCCGCCGTGGCCAAGGACGGCATTCAGCTTATCGCCAAGGCCAGGGTTACCCTGCGCGCCAACATCAAGCAGCTGGTTGGTGGTGCCGGCGAAGAAACCATCCTGGCCAGGGTGGGAGAGGGCATCGTCACCTCGATCGGTTCGGCTCAGCATCACAAGCAGGTACTGGAAAACCCAGACAGCATCTCCAAGGTGGTGCTCTCAAAGGGGCTTGACTCTGGTACCGCCTACGAGATCCTTTCGATCGACATTGCCGATATAGATGTTGGCAAGAACATTGGCGCCATGCTGCAGATCGACCAGGCCAATGCCGACAAGAACATTGCACAGGCCAAGGCCGAGGAAAGGCGGGCCATGGCTGTGGCAGCAGAACAGGAGATGAAGGCCAAGGCACAGGAAGCCAGGGCCAATGTGATCCAGCAGGAGGCAGAAATCCCCAAGGCTATTGCCGAATCCTTCAGAAGCGGGAACCTGGGCATCATGGACTATTACCGGATGCAGAATATCCAGGCTGACACCAACATGAGGGAGCAGATCAGCAAGCCCGGCACATCGGGCAGCAAGGGAGGGTCGTCCGACAACAAAACTTCCAAATAAGGGGTTTTGCCGCGGTTGATGCCACCTGCCTGCATTCAGGCAGGTGGCATCTTTGTTTGTGACAGGGCGCATGGCCATCTGTCTTTTTAGGGTTATCTTTGCAATGGTCAAGGCCGCCATTGTCGAACTCTTAAGCGCTGCATTAAAATTGAATTTTTCCATCCTGCTTCCGTATCCGTCCTGGTTCATTTTTCTGTGCTTTCTGGCAGGCCTGGGCTACAGCATGGCGTTATATTACCGGAATGCCCGTGACAATTTTCCATGGCCGCTGCTTTTTCTCCTGTCTGCTTTCCGCTTTCTGGCGGTTGGGATTACGGCCTTTTTGCTGCTGGCTCCCCTTGTGGAAAAACGTCTGACCCACGTAGACGACCCCCTGCTGCTCTTTGTTCAGGACAACTCACGTTCACTGCTTCTGGCCGCCGATACCGGTTTTTACCATCAGGAATACCTGCCTGCCCTGGAAAGCTTTCTCCAGCAGATGGAAGAAGAGCATTCGTCCAGGCTGTACACCTTTGGCGAAGGCTTCAGGGAGGCCGGCAGGGCCGGGGAGATCGATTTTCAGGAGCGGATGACCAATATGTCGCAGGTGTTTGATGAGATCGATGCCAGATACAGCAACCGGAATATCGGTGCCGTGGTGCTTGCTGGCGACGGGCTGTTTAACCGGGGGCTCCACCCCCTGTATGTTGCTTCAGCAAAACCCTATCCTGTGTATACCATGGCCCTGGGCGAACCCTTGCCGCGCCGCGACCTGGTATTGAGACGTATCCGGCATAACCGCATCACCTACCTCGGAAATGAGTTTCCGGTTGAGATCGACATAGAGGCTGTGCAGAGCGATGGCCTTGACAGCCGGCTTACCGTCAGCAAAGACGGGGAGGTGCTTTTCAGCGAGAGCCTCTCCTTTGTTTCTGACCGTCACACCGAAACCATTGGCCTTCAGCTGGAGGCCACCGAAGCAGGCATGCAACGATTTCATGCTGCCCTGGAGCCTGTGAGTGGAGAGGTAAGTACCGAAAACAACAACAAGGACTTTTTTATCGAGGTAATCGATGGCCGGCAGGAGGTATTGATACTTGCCAACAGCCCCCATCCGGATGTGGGAGCCATCGGGCAGTCGCTCGGGAACAACGACAGCTATCATGTAACCAAGGTTCTGGCAAAAGAATTCGATCAGGATCCTTCGGCCTACGACCTGATTATCATGCACCAGCTGCCTTCTCAAAATCATCCGATGCGCGAGCTGCTTGAAAACCTGGAGCAAAGTGGGACCTCTGTGTTGTACATTATCGGCAGCCAAACCGATCTGCCGGCTTTCAACAGCCTGGCCCACGGCCTGACCATCGAAGCCCGTTCAGAAGAACTGGCAGAAGCCCTGGGCTCTTACCACTCAGGGTTTGCCCTGTTCTCACTGCCCGAACGCACCGGGCGGCTGGTGGAGATGCTGCCGCCACTCTACGTGCCTTTTGCCAACTACCTGACCCCCTCCGATGCACATATCTTATTGAAGCAGCAGATCGGCCAGGTGCTTACCGCTCAGCCCCTGATACTTTTTACTGCCCGTGAGGGCCGGAAAACCGGGTTGATCGCCGGGGAGGGCATCTGGCGGTGGCGCCTTCATGCCTATATGCGCGAGAATTCCCATTTGGCCTTTGATGGCTTGTTGTCGCGTATGGTTCAATACCTTGCATTGAAGGAAGACAGGAGGCATTTGAGAGTGGAAACACAAACCCTGATCCATGAAAACGAAGGCGCGGTATTTGAGGCCGAGCTTTACAATGCCAGTTACCAGCTGGTTAACGAACCTGGGGTGCAACTCAGCATCACCAGCCAGGAAGGCCATTTGATGGAATACGAAATGGGTCGTACGGCCAATGCCTACAGGCTCAGTGCCGGGCCTTTCCCACCGGGCAGTTATTCCTATGAGGCCACCGCTTCGCTGGGCGGAGAGGTGCATACCGCCCGGGGCCTTTTCAATGTATCCTCCCTTGACCTCGAGGGACTGCGTACCCGGGCGGATCATTCCTTGCTTTACCAGATGGCCGCGAATACAGGGGCGATCATGGTGTATCCGGAACAGTGGGATTTGCTGGCCCGGCATATCAATGAGCGTGATGATATCGGGCCGAAAATTTACTTCACCAAAGAATTTGTGGAGGTCATCCACTTCAGGTTACTATTCTTTGTCATTTTGTTGCTGCTTGGCCTGGAATGGTTCCTGCGCAAACGCAACGGCAGTTATTAACGACATGTACAATCAGCAAGGGACATCATGGACAATGCGGTACTGATCATTATTGTGGGCATCCTCGTCCTGCATTTTGTGTTTGACAACTACCTGGAGTACCTGAATGCAAAACTGTGGTCTCCCAAACTCCCCGACGAGCTGGCTGGCATCTTTGATGAGGAAAAATACCAAAAGTCGCAGCAATATGCCCGAGACAAAAGGCGGTTGGGGTTTATCAGCGGGTCGTTTTCCTTCTTGCTTATCCTGGCCATGCTGGTGACTGGGGGGTTCGGGGTTCTCGATCAAATGATCAGGCAATACACTACCCATCCGGTATGGCTGGCCCTGTTGTTCTTTGGTATTATCGGCCTGGTTGCCGATTTGTTGTCGACCCCTTTCGATATATACCGGACCTTCGTTATTGAAGAGAAATACAATTTCAACCGCAGCACCCGGCGTACCTATGTCCTCGATAAACTCAAGGGTTGGATGCTCTCGCTGGTGATTGGAGGCGGGCTGCTGGCTGTCTTCGTCTGGTTTTACCAGGAGGCCGGAAAGTTGTTCTGGGTATATGCCTGGGTGGCGTTCGCTGCGTTCAGCATTTTCATGGCCATGTTTTACAACACCCTGATCGTCCCCCTGTTTAACAGGCAGCAACCACTTGAAAAAGGAGAGTTGCGCACCGCCATTGAAACATTTGCCCGGCAACAGGGTTTCAGGCTCGACAATATTTTCGTAATAGATGGTTCGCGCCGGAGCACAAAAGCCAACGCCTATTTCAGCGGTCTGGGCCACAGGAAACGCATCGTGTTATTCGATACGCTGATCGGTGAGCACACCACCGACGAAGTGGTTGCGGTGCTGGCCCACGAAATTGGCCATTACAAAAAACGCCACACCCTTAAGGGCATGATGAGCAGCCTGCTGGGTACCGGCCTGATGTTGTACCTGCTGGGTCTTTTTGTCAATCGCCCCGAACTTTCGTATGCCCTTGGAGCTGGGGAGCCCGGTTTTCACCTGGGCCTGCTGGCATTCGGGCTGCTGGTTGCCCCCCTCAGCCTGGTATTGGGTATCTTGAGCAACAAAATGAGTCGAATGTACGAATACCAGGCCGATGCCTGGGCGGCACAGAAATTCAGGGCGAAGTCCCTGCAGCATGCCCTGAAAAAATTATCTGTGAACCATCTGAGCAACCTGAGACCCCACCCGGCCTATGTGACCGTGCATTATTCGCATCCACCCTTGCTGAAGAGGTTAAAACATCTGGAGAAATACAGAAAAGAAGATGAATAGTATTCCCCTGGCTGAAAAACTGCGTCCGACCGATCTCGACCACTACCTGGGTCAGGCCCATCTGGTAGGTCCCGGGGCCATATTGCGTAAGGCCATTGAATCGGGCAACATCCCATCGATGATCCTATGGGGCCCTCCGGGAGTAGGCAAGACCACCCTGGCCACACTGATATCCCACAAGCTGTTGCGCCCTTTTTATACGTTGAGCGCCATCAATTCGGGGGTGAAAGACATCCGCGAGGTCATTCAAAAGTCCAGGGAGTCGGGGGGAGATGCCATACTGTTTATCGACGAGATCCACCGTTTCAGTAAGTCGCAACAAGACAGCCTGTTGGGTGCTGTAGAAAAGGGCATCATTACCCTGATCGGTGCAACCACCGAAAATCCATCCTTTGAGGTCATTTCTCCCCTGTTGTCTCGCTGCCAGGTATATATCCTCAAAGACCTGGACAAAAAAGACCTGGAGCAACTGATTGAAAGGGGGAGGGAGCTGCTTGAAAGGCAGACCGGCAAAAAGATCGAAGTTCGCGAAAGGGAGGCCCTTCTCAGGGTATCGGGGGGGGATGCCAGAAAACTGCTTAATGCCCTTGAACTGGCTGTTAACTCCAGCCGGGATAAGTCCCTTGTGTTGACCAACGAGATGCTGATTTCGGTCATTCAGCAGAACCTGGCCCTTTACGATAAATCGGGTGAGATGCACTACGATGTCATCTCCGCTTTTATCAAGTCGGTGCGCGGAAGCGATCCAAATGCGGCTGTCTATTACCTGGCCCGGATGATCGAAGGGGGGGAGGATCCCAAATTCATTGCCAGAAGGCTGCTGATCCTTGCCTCGGAAGACATCGGCAATGCGAATCCCAATGCCCTGCTGCTTGCGACCAGTTGTTTTCAGGCCATCAGCATGGTCGGGATGCCCGAAGGCCGCATTATCCTTTCGCAAACAGCCACCTACCTGGCGGCTTCGCCCAAAAGCAATTCCGCTTACCTGGCTATCGGCAAAGCCCAGGATCTGGTCAAAAAAACCGGGGATCTTCCCGTGCCTTTGCCCATCAGAAATGCACCGACCCGGCTGATGAAAGAGGCCGGATACGGAAGAGATTACAAATATTCTCACGACTACCACCAGCATTTCGCATTCCAGGAGTTCATGCCAGAGGCCATTTCCGGTACCAGGCTTTACGACCTGGCCGACAACCCAAGGGAAAGAGAAATGCGGGAACGGCTCAGGTCCCTCTGGGGCGATAAATACGGGTATTGATCTGGAATTTCCGGCTTCTTGTTTGCCGGTGTTTGGACGCTGACAACTCAACCAAGGATATGAACGACAGGGATCTTTTTTTCCGTTACCTGGCCCAGACCAGTCCTTTCCCCCTTTCGCTGGAGATCGGCAGTGCCGAGGGGATCTATATGACCGGCAGTGACGGAAAGCGCTACCTGGATCTGATCAGCGGTATTTCGGTGAGTGCAGTGGGACACCGGCATCCTGCCGTAGTGGCGGCCATCAGGGAGCAACTCGACAAATACATGCACCTGATGGTATACGGAGAGCTTGTACAATCGGCCCAGGTGGGCCTGGCCAGGCTGCTGGCAGACCATCTTCCACCGGGTCTGGACAATGTATACCTGCTCAATTCGGGCAGCGAGGCCGTTGAGGGAGCGGTCAAACTGGCCAAGAGGTATACCCGGCGAACAGGGATGATCGCTTTCCGCAACGGCTATCACGGGAGTTCGCACGGGGCCCTCAGCCTTACCGGGCATGAGGGCCTGAAACGTGCTTTCAGACCTTTGCTGCCGGGTATTCACCACCTGGATTACGGCAGCATCGACCAGCTCGGGCAGATCGACCGGCATACGGCCTGCGTGGTGGCCGAGAGCATACAGGGCGAGGCCGGTGCTGTTGTGCCCTCCCGTGATTTCATGCAGGCCCTGCGCCAGCGGTGTACCGAAACAGGCACCCTGCTCGTACTCGACGAGATACAGGCCGGCATGGGCCGGACCGGGAAACTCTGGGCTTTTGAGCATTTCGATATCCGGCCCGACGTGCTGATCCTGGCCAAGGGCCTGGGTGGGGGCATGCCCATTGGGGCCTTCATTGCCGGGCGGGAAATCATGCAGTGCCTTACTGCCGATCCGGTACTGGGGCATATCAGTACCTTCGGCGGCAATGCCGTTTGCGCAGCCTCGGCCAGAGCCACACTGAAAGTAATCCTTGACAACAGGCTCTGGGAAAATGCCCTGGCCATGGAATCGATCTTTCGTGACCGCCTCCGCCATCCTGCCATCAAAGGCATACGCGGGCAGGGGCTTTTGCTGGCGCTTGAGTTTGAAGATTTCGGGCAAAACAGCAGGGTCATCGCACAATGTCTCCGCAATGGCTTGCTGACCGACTGGTTTCTGTTTTCCGACAGGCATATGCGTATTGCGCCACCTCTGGTCATCAATTCTGAACAGCTGCACCATGCCTGCGACATGATTTTGCAGTCGGTAGATGAAACCGCCATGTAAAATGATTGACATACAGGAGGATGATCATAAAAAGCGGTTCCATCTGACCATATTGACCAAATAATAAACAGATAAAATTTACTGTTGATTCGTGTGCAGAATGTAGTTATCTTTAGGCTGTTGTTGCAATACAGCTATATTTTATGGACGCCGACACCAAACAGCTGCTCAAAAGCAAACCGCTGCAAAGCCTTCCGGTAGCAGGCTTCTTTGAAAATTATCCGGTCAAAAAGCAGCTTCGCAAAGGCGAGTTCCTGCTTTTGAGCGGCATCAGCGATTTTCAGTGGGCCTTTCTCTGTGGCGACAATCCCGAAGACCTTTTTTCCCTGCTTGAAGAGTTTGATTACCAAACCCTTTATTTTGCCAATGTGGAAGAATGGATGCTTCCCGTCCTTACCCACACCAGAAAAATTGAATGGAAACTCACCACTCACCGTTACTACCTGCCCGACAACAAAACCGTCGACTTTCCCGACTTTATTTCCAAACCCCTGGATCCCTCCATGGCCAGGTATGTTTACGACCATAGCGCCTATAAAGACTTCACCTCTGAGGACTATATCAGGGAAAGACTCGAAAAGGACGTGTCGGCTGGCATCTGGATCGACGGCGAGCTGGCCGGGTGGGGCCTTACCCACGACGATACCTCCCTGGGCTTTCTCAACGTCATACCCTCTTACCGGGGGCAGGGACTGGGCGAAAGCATACTGCGTTTTTTGGTGATGGAAAAGCGTGGACGCAACAAAGTGGTGTTTGTCAACATAGAACCCCACAACCACCAGTCGATCAATTTGGTGAAAAAGCTGGGTTTTGTTTTCGACCGGGAGGTGAGCTGGGTCAAGCTGCTCTGAACCCCTTGTTTTACCGTTTCCTGATTTGGAGGATTTCAATGCTTTCCCGCTTGCGGATGTCCGCAAGCCAGGATTTGTCCTTTGCCGGAGGTTGCCTGACTCCGCTTCTCACTATACTCAGCATGTCGAATTGCTCACTGCGCTGCGAAACGGCTCCGACAACCGGATGCCGGGAGGCGAGACCGCTCACCAGGGCAAAATCGGAAAATATCAGGGCAATGGCGGTGCCACTGTCGCATTGGGAGGCCAGCGTATCGAACAGCTCCCCAAAAAAGCCTTCTTCATAATAGGTAGCCCGGTCCAGTTGTTTTTCGGCCTGCAGGGGGATCCACGGAGGGTTGCAGACAACCAGGTCTTCCGCCCCTGGCCTGTGGTCGCCCAGTAGTGAGGCTTCCCTGGTGGTGATGCAGTGGTTCTGGTAAACGCTGTGGCGTTGCAGTTCCATGTCCACACTGTAAATGGCATTGGGGCTGATGTCGGTGGCATGGATCTGATGGATCCCGTGTTTGTGCATGATCAGGGAGAGAATGCCGCAGCCTGTGCCGATATCGACAGCATTCCGGAATTGCCGGCTGTGGCGCGAAAGCCACTGGTCGAACAATACCAGGTGTTCATCCCTTGTCGGGAAATAGGTGCCGTAGAAGGGATGCACCCGGTGAGCGATCACCGGGTATTGAATACCTCGTTTGTACCACTGGAACGCTCCGTTCATTCCCAGAAAATTGGCAAACCGGATCATGAAATCATCCTGAGAAGGGTAAAATTCCTTCAACCATGGATTTTGGGGTGCCCTGG
>PWJC01000017.1 GCA_003560165.1 Bacteroidales bacterium | reverse complement strand
AGGTAGATTTTGGCTTTTGGCTTTTGGGTTTTGGGTTTTGGGTTTTGGGTTTTGGGTTTTTAAACTTTTCAACTCTTCAACTCTTCAACTCTTCAACTCTTCAACTCTTAAACTCTTAAACTCTTAAACTCTTAAACTCTTAAACTCTTAAACTCATCACTATTCCGTCTTCTATCTTCTATCTTCTATCTTCTATCTTCTATCTTCTGTCTTCTGTCTTCTGTCTTCCGTCTTCCTTCTTCCTTCGTTCCCAGCTCACACCGTCGGATAAAAGGCGCTTTCGATATGGTTTATGCGGTGGCCGTGATCGTGGATGAGTATGGCCACGATGTCGAAGCGGACTTCCAGGTCGAGCTTGTGTTTGGAAAGGTAGTGGTTGGCGGCTTTGATGAGCATGCGTTGTTTGTGCCGGGTGACAAAAGCCTCCGGCTGCCCATGGTAGCTGCTGCTGCGGGTCTTTACCTCGGCAATGACCAGCAACCCGGCTTTCCTGGCGACGATGTCCACTTCCTGGTGGTTCGACTGCCAGTTGGTTGCCAGGATCTCATACCCCTGTTCCGACAGGTAGGCGGCAGCGATGGCCTCGCCGCGTTGCCCGGTTTTGTGGATGCCTGCCATGGCTGCAAGGTTCAGGCATAAAAAACCTCCACTTCGTAATATTCCATGATGGGATTGGCCAGAAGCTTCCTGCAGGCAGTTTCCACCATCTCCCTTGCCTGTTCAAGGTTGGCCGCCTCCACTTCGAGGGTGATGTGCTTGCCCACTCTTACGTTGCTGATCTCCTTCAGGTCGAGGTTCTTCATACTTGCGGTAATAGCCTTCCCCTGGGGGTCGAGTAGGGCTTTCAGGGGCATCACATTGATTTGGGCACGGAAGGTTGATTTCATGAATTGGTTGAATTTGGTTTGCCTGAGGCCAGGGGTTCATTTGCGAGGTCAGGGCCTTTTTGAAATGAGGTGGTCGGCCAGGGACAAAATTATGTAAAATATCAGGAAAAGGGGCAGGGCGGGCACCCCAAAAGTTATCAACAGCAGCAGGCAACCGGCCAGAAAAATCAGGCGGATGCGATTTTCCTTCCATTGCCAGCTTTTTACCTTGAGAGAGAACATGCAGATGGGAGAAACCAGCAGCCAGGATATCACTGCAACAAAGGCCAGGCTTGCCGGATAGCTTTCGGTGAGCCACACAATGGCCCGGTATACGGGGCCGGTAGCCGGGGCAGCTTCCAGGACCAGGGGGAAGGAGGCGATCAGCAGGGCGGCTGCCGGGGTGGGCAGGCCGATGAAATCGTCCTCTTGTTGCGTATCGATGTTGAATCTGGCCAGCCGCAGGGCAGAAAAAACAGCAATCAGAAATGCGGCCAGCGGCCAGGCTATGGGCGACAGCCCGGGGCTGCCGGCCTCAATGGCTTGCTGCATATAATGGTACACAATGGCCGCGGGTGCCACCCCGAAACTGACCAGGTCGGCCAGGGAGTCGAGTTGGGAGCCCAGTGGCGACCAGGCCTTGAGTGCCCTGGCCACCGCCCCGTCGAGAAAATCGAGGATGGCGCATATCCCCACCAGCAGGGAGGCGCTTACAGGCTGCCCTTCCATGACCAGTACCATGGCCGCACTGCCGAGAAAGACATTGAGCAGGGTGATCGCATTGGGAAGCTTGCGCATGGGTAATGTGCTTTTTTATGGGTTGAACGGCAGATATCCCGCCCGGCTAAATTAGGCAGATTTTTTCGGGCCTGGCTTTTGCCCGATAATTTATGAAGGATTTTTGAGAAAATAAAAATAAATCGTAAATTTGCATCCGCATTAAACGGCAGGTTTTATATTGTAATGATTGACAATCCATAAAAAGAAAGAGGCCAATATGATCATTGTTCCCATCAAAGAAGGCGAAAACATCGACCGGGTGCTTAAAAAGATGAAGCGCAAATTCGAGAAGACCGGAGTACTCAGGGAGTTAAGAGAACGGCAGAAATTCACCAAGCCTTCGATTAAAAAGCGCGAAGAAAGGCTCAAGGCCATTTATATCCAACGCCTCAGAGACCAGGAAGAAAAAGCCTGAGCCAGGACCCGCCAATCCGCGCATGACTTTTTTGGAAGCAAAATTTGTGGTTGCTTGTTTTTTGTCTTAACTTTAAGGCTAGGGATTGATCATCTGCACTACCCCGGCAACCCGTGATCGTTTGCGCAACTGCCTGACGGAGGCCGGCCTGCGCTTCTCCTTTTCCAGTAACCTATGGGCGTATATACGGAACAGTTTCTCGGATATATCAGCCAGATCAGGCGTTACGCATCCCATACCCTGGTCGCCTACCAAACCGACCTGCATCAGTTTGAGTCCTATCTTGAATCCCATTATGGGCTGACCGGCTGCCATCAGGCCACGGCACCCATGATCAGGTCGTGGCTGGCCGGGATGATGGAAAACGGCCTTGGCCGCAGCACCATCAACCGCAAGCGGTCGGCCCTGAGATCATTTTATGGGTTTCTTGTCAAGAACGGCCATGTGACTGCCAATCCAACGGACAAGATCCTTGCCGTGAAAAAGGGAACCCGGTTGCCTGTTTGGGTGGAGGCAGCAAAAATGGAAGACCTGTTCGACCCTGACCGCTTTGGCAAGGGATTCCATGGCAGCCGCGACCTTCTGATGCTGCTGATGTTTTACACCACGGGCATTCGCCGCGCTGAGCTCATCGAATTGAAGCACTATGACCTGGACGTGGATCAGCGTCAGATGAAGGTCAGCGGCAAGGGCGGCAGGCAACGCATCATTCCGTTGCTCGCCGAGCTCTGTACCGCCTACCTGACTTATTGCGATGAAAAGGAAAAGACCTTCGGACCCGGAAGTCCCCCCTGGGTATTTGTGACCGACAAGGGCCACAAGCTCTACCCCGGTTTTGCCTACCGCCGGGTTAAGTTTCACCTTGGCAGCATAACTACCAGGACAAAGAAAAGCCCGCACGTGCTGCGGCACTCT
This sequence comes from Bacteroidales bacterium, assembly GCA_003560165.1. Classification (GTDB taxonomy): domain Bacteria; phylum Bacteroidota; class Bacteroidia; order Bacteroidales; family UBA7960; genus PUPG01. The sequence continues at coordinate 17,265 of PWJC01000017.1, read as the reverse complement.
TTTGCCACCCATATGTTGAACCGGGGCGCCGACCTCAACGCCATCAAGGAACTCCTGGGGCATGCCAGTCTTTCGGCCACACAGGTATATACCCACAACACCATCGAAAAAATAAAGCATATTTATAAACAAGCCCATCCAAAGGCTTAAAATTTTGTGGAGGGAAAACGACTATGAAAGTGACCATCAATTCTGTACATTTCAAGGCAGATGCCAGGCTGGAAGATTTCATCAGGGAAAAGACCGCCAAGCTGGCGGGGATGTTCGACGGAGTTATCGGATGTGATGTATTTCTCCGCGTTGACAGTGCCACCAATAACGAAAACAAAACTGCTGAGATCCGGCTGTTGATCCCGGGCAACGACCTGTTCGCAAAGAAAACAGCAAAAACTTTTGAGGAAGCCGTAGACAACGTGGTAGACGCACTGAAACGGCAGGTAAAGAAGCACAAGGAAAAATTAAGGGGTGTATAGGAGAGGCGTTTATAAACGCCCTGCATGGATTTTAACAATAAAAAAACCAAGTATTTTTTGGTAGGATTCAAATCTTTTGTACATTTGCAGACCTTTTTGCAGCCTATTTTGTTTTGAAGGGAAACCAGGCCGATGTAGCTCAGTTGGTCAGAGCAGCTGATTTGTAATCAGCTGGCCGGGGGTTCGAATCCCTCCATCGGCTCTTTTAATATTTTGTGAGAACTATAATCTGGGGGGGTTCCAGAGCGGTCAAATGGGGCAGACTGTAAATCTGTTGGCTAAGCCTTCGGAGGTTCGAATCCTTCCCCCCCCACTTTTTAAAGCGGAAATAGCTCATCTGGTAGAGCGACAGCCTTCCAAGCTGTAGGTGGCGGGTTCGAGTCCCGTTTTCCGCTCATTTTTTGCCGATGTAGCTCAGGGGTAGAGCGTTTCCTTGGTAAGGAAGAGGCCACGGGTTCAATTCCCGTCATCGGCTCTCAATCATACGATTTGTTGAAATCCTGTTTAATTAAATCTTTAACACCAGTAAGATATGGCAAAAGAAAAATTCCAACGCACAAAGCCGCACGTGAACATTGGCACCATTGGTCACGTGGATCACGGAAAGACCACGCTCACCGCTGCGATCACGCAGGTTCTGGCGACAAAGGGCTGGTCGGAGATCAGAAGCTTTGATTCGATCGACAATGCCCCCGAAGAAAAGGAAAGAGGTATTACCATCAATACAGCACATGTTGAGTACCAGACAGAAACACGTCACTATGCACATGTTGACTGCCCGGGACATGCCGACTATGTGAAAAACATGGTTACCGGTGCTGCCCAGATGGACGGTGCGATCCTGGTGGTTGCCGCGACTGATGGCCCCATGCCCCAAACCCGTGAGCATATTCTTTTGGCGCGTCAGGTTGGAGTTCCCGAGCTTGTGGTGTTCATGAACAAGGTCGACCTGGTGGATGACGAAGAGCTGCTTGAACTGGTCGAGATGGAGATTCGCGAGCTGCTTTCCTTCTATGAGTTTGATGGCGACAACATTCCCGTGATCCAGGGATCTGCCCTGGCAGGTCTGAACAACGAACCCAGCGGCATTGAAGCCATTGTCAAGCTGATGGAGGCGGTAGATACCTTTATCCCCCTGCCCGAACGCGATGTGGACAAGGCCTTTCTGATGCCCGTTGAAGACGTCTTTTCGATCACCGGCCGTGGTACCGTAGCCACCGGACGTATTGAAACCGGTGTGATCAACAGCGGCGACCCCGTCGACATCATCGGCATGGGTGCCGAAAAACTCAAGTCGGTTGTAACGGGTGTGGAGATGTTCCGCAAGATCCTCGACCGTGGCGAAGCCGGCGACAACGTCGGGCTGTTGCTCAGGGGCATTGACAAGGACGCCATTACCCGTGGTATGGTGATCTGCAAGCCCGGTTCGGTGAAACCTCACCGCAAGTTCAAGGCAGAGGTCTATGTATTGAAGAAGGAAGAAGGCGGTCGCCATACGCCGTTTGGTAACAAATACCGTCCGCAGTTCTTCTTCCGCACCACCGATGTTACCGGCGAGATCTACCTGCCCGAAGGAAGGGAGATGGTTATGCCTGGCGACAACCTGACCATTCATGTGGAACTGATCGCCGATGTGGCCATGGACAAAGGCTTGCGCTTTGCCATCCGTGAAGGCGGACGTACGGTAGGTGCCGGTCAGGTAACTGAAATCGTTGATTAATGCAGCAAATAGCTTTTGATGACGGGAAACTTCCCCTCATCAAAAGCCTGTAAACGGGTGTAGCTCAATTGGTAGAGTAGCGGTCTCCAAAACCGTTGGTTGAGGGTTCGATTCCTTCCACCCGTGCAACATATTAGAATGAACCGAAGATGAAAAAAATCAGTGCTTATATCAGGGAATCCTATGATGAATTGATCCATAAGGTTTCCTGGCCCACATGGAGCGAACTGCAGAGCAGCGCAGTGGTTGTATCTATTGCTTCCCTTATAATCGCAGCAGTCGTTTATTTGATGGATATTTCCTTTAGCTCCATTCTGAAGCAATTCTACCATCTCTTTCTGTAATCTTTCCGGTTGGATTGGCCGGTGCATTCTGATATGCTCTGCTGTTACGCCGCCGGCCAAAACATGTTCATGGAATTTTAACTTCGTACGCAGGTATGAGCGAACAATCAAAAAAGTGGTATGTAGTCCGTGCCGTTAGCGGGAGCGAGAAAAAAGTCAAGCAATACATTGACAATGAGATCGCCAGGCTGGGGTTGCAGGATTATGTTTCGCAAGTACTGATTCCCACCGAAAAAGTCTATCAGATCCGCAAGGGGAAAAAGGTGAGCGCCGAACGCAATTACTTTCCCGGTTATGTGCTGATCGAGGCTGCACTGGTGGGCGAAATTCCACACATCATCCGGAATATACCTGGTGTACTCGGGTTTTTAGGCTCTGCTGGCGACCCGGTACCCCTGCGCCCCTCGGAGGTCAACCGCATCCTTGGAAAGGTCGACGAACTCTCGGGCAAGGAAGAAGAACTTAACGTTCCCTATATTGTAGGGGAAACCGTTAAGGTGACAGACGGGCCGTTTAACAGTTTCTCAGGTGTGATCGAAGAGATCAATGAAGAAAAGAAAAAGCTGAAAGTGATGGTAAAGATCTTTGGCAGGAAAACACCTTTGGAACTAAGTTTCATGCAGGTGGAGAAAGAATAGGAGATTGCGGGGGCTCCCGCTTTGGGAAGCCTTCATGGTGTTGGGTTCACCTGCTGATGAAAACCTCAGATCCCCTTATTTGAAAAACAATCGAAACATGGCAAAAGAAGTTAGTGGAATCATAAAACTGCAAATTAAAGGCGGTGCGGCAAACCCCTCACCTCCCGTTGGTCCCGCTTTGGGCGCCAAGGGGGTGAACATCATGGAGTTCTGCAAGCAGTTCAATGCCCGTACGCAGGATAAGGCAGGGAAAGTGATCCCTGTGATCATCACTGTGTTCAAGGACAAGTCCTTTAATTTCATCATCAAAACCCCGCCTGTTGCTGTGCAACTGCGTGATGCAGCCAAGGTTAAGTCCGGATCGGCTGAGCCCAACAGAACTAAGGTGGCGACTATTACCTGGGACAAGGTAAAGACCATTGCAGAAGAGAAGATGCCAGACCTGAACTGTTTTACGGTAGAGTCGGCCATGGAGATGGTTGCCGGCACCGCGCGCAGCATGGGTATACGGATCAAGGGGGAGCGACCTGTTTAATGCCGGCAGCAATGCTCCGGCAGGGGCTATAAATTATTCAAAGCTTAACGGAATCTAACATGGCTAAATTGACGAAAAACCAAAAAGAAGCTTTGGCAAAGCTCGAGCCCAACAAGGCATACACTTTGCCCGAAGCGGCTGATATCATTAAACAGATCACCTATACCAAATTTGATGCTTCTGTCGATATGGACATCAGGCTTGGTGTAGACCCCCGGAAAGCCAACCAGATGGTCAGGGGTGTTGTTACCCTGCCGCATGGGACGGGAAAAACCGTCAGGGTGCTGGTGCTTTGTGGCCCTGAAAAGGAAGACGAAGCAAAAGAAGCCGGAGCTGATTACGTTGGCCTGGATGAGTATGTTGAGAAGATCAAGGGCGGCTGGACAGATGTGGATGTGGTGATCACCACACCCAATGTGATGCCCAAGGTGGGCGCCCTCGGGCGTATTCTGGGGCCCCGCGGCCTGATGCCCAACCCCAAGGCCGGTACCGTGACCATGGATGTGGGCAAGGCGGTGAAAGATGTGAAGGCCGGTAAGATCGATTTCAAGGTGGACAAGTATGGCATTGTGCATGCCTCCATCGGAAAGGTGTCTTTTGATCAGGAACAGATCGTGGGCAACGCCCGCGAGCTTATCCAGACCATTATGCGGTTGAAGCCTGCAGCCTCCAAGGGAACCTATGTGCGGAGCATTTATCTGTCGAGCACCATGAGCCCGGGCGTACAGGTCGAGACCAAATCAGTAACGATATAAACATAAAGGTGGTTAGCCTTTTAAAGATGTTTACGCTGTATGAGAAAAGACGAAAAATATCAGATTATTGAATCGCTTTCGGAGAAACTGAAGACAAGCGAGATCATCTATCTGGCCGACACTTCCAACCTGAACGTGGAAACCATCAACAACCTGAGGCGATTGTGCTTCAGGAGAAATGTTTCCATGCAGGTGGTGAAAAACCCCTTGCTGAAAAAAGCCATGGAGAAAAGCGAAAAGGACTTCACCCCACTGTACGGGGTGCTTGTGGGCGCTACCTCCGTGATGCTTTCCGATACAGCCAATCTGCCTGCAAGGCTCATTAAGGAGTTTCGGAAAAAGAGTTCAAGACCCATCCTCAAAGGGGCGTTTATCCAGGAAGACATCTATATTGGCGATGAGCAGCTGGAGTCACTGACTCAGCTCAAGTCGAAGGAAGAACTCCTGGGCGACCTGATCGGATTACTGCAATCACCCGCTGCCAATGTGATCTCTGCCCTTCAGTCGGGCGGCAACATCATTGCCGGAGTAGTAAAAACGCTTTCCGAAAAGGAAAGCCAGTCATAACGGAAACAACAATTTTCTGAGAAGTAAAACCCAATAAAAACAATAAAAAAAATGGCAGATTTGAAAGCTTTTGCAGAACAACTGGTTAACCTCACGGTGAAAGAGGTGAATGAGTTGGCAACAATTTTGAAAGATGAATATGGTATTGAGCCTGCAGCTGCGGCCCCCGTGGCTGTTGCCGCAGCAGGCGGTGATGCCGGCGAGGCGGCTGAGGAGCAGACCCAGTTCGACGTGGTATTGAAGGCTTCCGGCCCATCGAAGCTGGCCGTTGTCAAACTTGTAAAAGAGCTGACCAGCCTTGGCCTGAAAGAGTCGAAAGAATTGGTGGACGCAGCACCCAAGGCCATCAAGGAAGGCGTTACCAAAGATGAAGCCGAGTCACTCAAAAAACAACTTGAAGAGGCAGGAGCAGAGGTTGAGGTTAAGTAAAGCCTGTGTGCAATTCATAAAAAGATCAGACTTCTGCCGAATGAAACATTCGCTGTAGAAGTCTGATCCTTATTGCTGTTCATTTATATTCGACCATTTCAAGCTTTTTAGTAACCACAAATCATCTCACCTTGGCAGCAAAACAAAACACCCCCCAACGCATTGATTTTGGCACGGTTACCAGTCACTTCGAATATCCTGATTTTCTTGAGATCCAGTTAAAGTCCTTCCAGGACTTTTTCCAGTTAGAGACCACTCCTGAAAACAGGAAGAACGAAGGGCTTTTCAAGGTTTTCAGCGAAAACTTTCCCATATCGGATGCCAGGAACAATTTCGTGCTCGAGTTTCTGGATTATTTTATCGACCCCCCGAAGTATTCCATACAGGAATGCATCGAAAGGGGGCTTACCTACAGTGTGCCGCTGAAGGCGAAGCTCAAGCTTTACTGTACAGATCCGGAGCATGAGGATTTCGAGACCATCATACAGGATGTGTACCTGGGCATGATCCCCTACATGACCCCCCGGGGTACTTTCCTGATCAATGGAGCAGAACGGGTGGTCGTTTCCCAGCTGCACCGCTCACCGGGGGTCTTTTTCGGTACCAGTGTGCACGCCAACGGCACCCAGCTTTACAGTGCCCGCATCATCCCCTTCAAGGGATCGTGGATAGAGTTTGCCACCGACATCAACAGCGTGATGTATGCCTACATCGACCGCAAGAAAAAATTGCCCGTTACCACCTTGCTGCGTGCCATCGGTTTTGAGAACGACAAAGACATTCTTGAGATCTTCGACCTGGCCGACGAGGTCAAGGTAAGCAAAACCGGGCTAAAGAAGTATGTGGGCAGGAAGCTTGCCGCCCGTGTGCTGAGGTCGTGGGTTGAGGACTTTGTGGACGAAGATACCGGCGAGGTGGTGTCAATTGAACGTACCGAGGTGATCATCGACCGGGAAACCATTTTGGAAAGCGAACACATAGAGCAAATAGTCGATGCCGGGGTCAAGACCATCATCCTGCATAAAGAAGGGGTGAATGTGAACGATTATGTGCTGGTTTACAACACCCTCCAAAAGGATACCACCAACTCCGAAAAAGAGGCCGTTGAATTCATCTACCGCCTTTTGCGTAATGCCGACCCCCCCGACGACGAAACGGCCAGGGGCATGATCGAGAAGCTGTTCTTTTCCGACAAGCGTTACGATCTGGGCGATGTGGGGCGTTACCGCATCAACAGGAAACTGAACCTGGATACGCCCATGGACGTGAGGGTGCTTACCCGCGAAGACATTATCAAAATCGTCAAATTCCTCATCGAACTGGTCAACGCCAAGGCCGATGTCGACGACATTGATCACCTGAGCAACCGCCGCGTTCGCACCGTGGGCGAGCAACTCTATGCGCAGTTCGGGGTGGGCCTGGCCCGTATGGCACGCACCATTCGCGAACGCATGAATGTGCGTGACAACGAGGTGTTTGCCCCTACCGACCTGATCAATGCCAAAACCCTGTCGTCGGTGATCAACTCCTTTTTCGGCACCAACCAGCTTTCGCAGTTCATGGACCAGACCAACCCCCTGGCCGAGATCACCCATAAGCGGAGGATGTCGGCACTTGGGCCGGGCGGACTTTCGCGTGAGCGTGCGGGCTTTGAGGTGCGCGACGTCCATTTTACCCACTATGGCAGGCTGTGCACCATTGAAACACCCGAAGGCCCCAACATCGGGCTGATCTCCTCCCTCTGCGTGTATGCAAAGGTGAACGAGCTGGGCTTTATCGAGACCCCTTACTTCAATGTAAATGATGGCAAGGTGAATTTTGACACCCCCCCCCTCTATCTTTCTGCCGAGGAGGAGGAGACCGAGATCATCAGCCAGGCCAATGTGCCCCTGGGCAAGGATGGCAAATTCAAGGATGACCGCATCAAGGTGAGGTTTCAGGCCGATTACCCCATTGTGGAGCCCAAAAAGATCAAGCTGATGGATGTGGGACCCAACCAGATCGCCTCCATTGCATCTTCCCTGATCCCCTTCCTGGAACACGACGACGCCAACAGGGCCCTGATGGGCAGTAACATGATGCGTCAGGCGGTGCCACTGATCAATCCGGAGGCCCCCATTGTGGGTACCGGGCTTGAAAGGCGGGTGGCCAATGATTCGAGGGTACTCCTGCATGCCGAAGGCGATGGGGTGGTTGAATACGTGGATGCCGATCAGATCGTGATCAGGTATTCTCGTACCGAGGAAGAACAGTTGGTGAGTTTTGAAGACGATTTGCGCACCTACAGGCTGACCAAATTTGCCAAGACCAACCAGAATACCTGTTTGAACCTGAAGCCCATTGTCAAAAAGGGCCAGAACGTAAAGAAAGATCAGCTGCTCTGCGAGGGCTATGCCACCAGGGAAGGCGAACTGGCTTTGGGCCGCAACCTCAAGGTGGCCTTCATGCCCTGGAAAGGGTATAACTTTGAGGACGCCATTGTGGTTTCTGAAAAGATTGTCCGCGACGATATCTTTACCTCCATCCATATTGAGGAATTCTCGCTCGACGTGCGCGACACCAAACGGGGAGCCGAGGAACTGACCAGCGATATTCCGAATGTCAGTGCCGAGGCCATCAAGGACCTGGACGAGAATGGACTGATCCGCATCGGGGCCGAGGTGAACGAGGGCGATATCCTGATCGGCAAGATCACCCCCAAGGGGGAAACCGATCCAACTCCCGAAGAAAAACTGCTGCGTGCCATTTTCGGCGACAAGGCGGGCGATGTGAAAGACGCCTCATTGAAGGCGCCTCCGGCCACCAAGGGGGTGATCATCGACAAAAAACTGTTTTCGCGCATTATCAAGGACCGCAAGGCCAAAACCAAGGAGAAAGCTTTTTTGGAGAAGCTGCAGGAGGATTACAACCGCAGGGCCGCAGACCTCAGGTCGAAGCTGGTGGACAAGCTGATCGTTCTGGTCAGCGGGAAAACCTCACAGGGCGTTACCAACAGCCTCAAGGAAACCGTGGTGGCCAAGGGAACCAAGTTCACCCAGAAGATCCTTCACAGCCTCGACTATTCGGTGATCAATCCCAACAACTGGACTACCGACAAAGCCAAAAACGAACTCATTAAAGAGCTCTTGCACAATTACAGCATCCAGTACAAGGACCTTCTGGGTACGTTTAACCGCGAAAAGTTCACTGCCACGGTGGGTGATGAACTGCCGGCAGGTATTGTTCAGCTGGCCAAGGTGTATATGGCCAAAAAACGCAAGCTCAAAGTGGGTGACAAGATGGCGGGCCGGCACGGCAACAAGGGCATCGTTGCCAAGATCGTCAGATCGGAAGACATGCCGTTCCTGGAAGACGGCAGTGCCGTCGACATTGTGCTGAACCCTCTGGGTGTGCCTTCGAGGATGAACCTGGGTCAGATCTATGAGACCGTTTTGGGTTGGGCCGGCCAGAAACTCGGTCAAACCTATTCCAGCCCCATTTTCGACGGAGCCGGCATCGACCAGATCAATGAATACATGCGGCAGGCCGGGCTCCCCGAGAACGGGAAGGTATACCTATACGACGGCGGCACCGGCGAACGTTTCGATCAGCCTGCTACCGTGGGTGTGATCTATATGCTGAAGCTCGGCCACATGGTCGACGACAAGATGCACGCCAGGTCTATCGGCCCCTACTCCCTCATCACCCAGCAGCCCCTTGGCGGGAAAGCCCAATTTGGCGGGCAGCGCTTCGGTGAGATGGAGGTTTGGGCACTTGAGGCTTTTGGCGCAGCCAACATCTTACAGGAGATACTGACCATCAAATCGGACGACGTGATCGGGCGGGCCAAGGCCTACGAAGCATTGGTCAAGGGCGACAACATGCCCATACCGGGTGTTCCTGAGTCGTTCAATGTTCTGGTACACGAACTCAGGGGCCTGGGGCTCAATATCACCTTCGACTAAGGGGATAGTTTGTCCCGGGGTTCGTTTCGACGGACCGGTCTCTTGCATTGTAGTTTCTACTTAACAAAATACATATATGGCTTTTAGAAAAGAATCCAACGTCAAAAGCAATTTCTCCAGGATCACCATCAGCCTTGCCTCGCCGGAGTCTATCCTGGAAAGGTCACACGGAGAGGTGCTGAAGCCAGAAACCATCAATTACCGGACCTACAAGCCCGAACGCGATGGGTTGTTCTGCGAGCGGATCTTTGGCCCGGTTAAAGACTGGGAGTGCCATTGCGGCAAATACAAACGCATACGCTACAAAGGCATTGTATGCGACCGCTGCGGCGTCGAGGTTACCGAAAAGAAAGTGAGGCGCGAACGCATGGGCCATCTCAAACTGGTGGTTCCGGTAGCCCATATCTGGTTTTTCCGCTCCCTGCCCAACAAAATAGGTTATCTGCTGGGGCTGGCCTCCAAGAAACTCGACCAGGTCATTTATTACGAACGTTATGTGGTGATCAACTCCGGCCCGAAATCGGACGAGCTGGCATTCATGGACTTTCTGACCGAAGAGGAATACTTTAATGCACTGGAGTCTCTGCCAATCGAGAACCAGATGCTTGACGATGAGGATCCGAACAAGTTCGTTGCCAAAATGGGGGCCGAGGCCCTGAAAGAGCTTTTGTCCAAGCTCGACCTCAACCAGTTGTCGTACGATCTTCGCCATAAGGCCAATACCGAAACCTCACAGCAGCGCAAGGCCGATGCCCTGAAGCGGCTGCAGGTGGTGGAAGCTTTCCGCGATGCCCAGCAAACCATTGAGAACCGTACCGAATGGATGATCGTTGATGTGGTGCCGGTGATCCCGCCCGAGTTGCGTCCGCTGGTCCCCCTCGATGGGGGGCGTTTTGCCACCAGCGACCTGAATGATCTTTACCGGCGTGTGATCATCCGCAATAACCGCCTCAAGCGGCTGATTGAGATCAAGGCCCCCGATGTAATACTGCGCAACGAGAAACGTATGCTGCAGGAGGCCGTCGATTCGCTCTTCGACAATTCGCGCAAGACCAATGCCGTGAAAACCGAATCGAACCGCCCGCTGAAATCCCTCTCCGACAGCCTCAAGGGCAAGCAGGGGCGATTCCGCCAGAACCTTCTGGGTAAGCGGGTGGACTATTCAGCACGTTCGGTGATCGTGGTAGGCCCTGAGCTGAAACTGCACGAATGCGGCATCCCGAAAGAAATGGCCTCCGAGCTTTTCAAGCCATTCATCATCCGGAAGATGCTCGAAAGGGGCATTGTGAAAACGGTGAAATCGGCCAAAAAAATCGTCGACAGGAAAGACCCCGTGGTATGGGACATACTTGAAAATGTACTCAAGGGTCATCCGGTGTTGCTCAACCGTGCACCCACCCTCCACCGTTTGGGCATCCAGGCCTTTCAGCCCAAACTCATCGAGGGCAAGGCCATTCAGCTGCACCCCCTGGTATGTACAGCTTTCAATGCCGACTTTGATGGTGACCAGATGGCCGTGCACCTCCCTCTGGGCAATGCTGCCATCCTGGAAGCACAATTGCTGATGCTCGCATCGCACAACATTTTGAACCCGGCCAACGGTGCCCCCATTGCGGTGCCATCGCAAGACATGGTTCTTGGGCTTTACTACATGACCAAGGCCCGCAAGAGTACCCCCGAACACCTGGTGAAGGGCGAGGGCCTCACCTTTTACGGGCCCGAGGAGGCCATTATTGCCCACAACGAAGGAGTGGCCGATTTGCACGCCATTGTCCATTTGCGGGTCAAGGTGAAGGAAAACCTGGAACTCATCGACAGGTTGGTGGAAACCACCATCGGCCGGGTGTTGTTCAACCAGGTGATTCCCGAAGAAGTTGGGTATGTAAACCAGCTGCTGACCAAGAAAGCCCTGCGCGACATCATCGGAGGCATCATGAAGGAAACGGGTATATCACGTACCTCCCAATTTTTGGACGACATCAAGGACCTGGGATACACCATGGCTTTCAGGGGTGGCTTGTCGTTCAACCTGGGCGATATCATCGTGCCCGAAGAGAAGAACATCCTGATCCGTCAGGCCGACGACCAGGTGGAAGAGGTGAGGGGCAATTACAGCATGGGCTTTATCACCAACAACGAAAGGTACAACCAGATCATCGATATCTGGACCCATACCAACGCCAAGCTCACCAAGGTGCTGATCGACAACACCACGGCCGACAGACAGGGCTTCAATCCGGTATTCATGATGCTCGACTCCGGTGCCAGGGGCTCCAAGGAGCAGATCCGCCAGCTTTCGGGTATGCGTGGTCTGATGGCCAAACCTCAAAAATCGGGGGCCAAGGGCGGGGAGATCATCGAGAACCCCATCCTGTCGAACTTTAAGGAAGGGCTCTCGGTTCTCGAGTACTTCATTTCCACCCACGGTGCCCGCAAGGGCCTGGCCGATACGGCCCTGAAAACCGCCGACGCAGGGTATCTGACCCGCCGTCTGGTGGATGTTGCCCAGGATGTGATCGTTACCGAGAGCGATTGCGGTACCCTGAGAGGGCTTACCGCTACGGCGCTGAAGAACAGCGAAGAAACTGTTGAAAGCCTTCACGACCGTATCCTTGGCAGGAACACCCTGCACGATATCTTTCATCCCACTACGGGCAAATTGATTGTCAGTGCCGGCGATGAGCTTACCGAAGAGAGTTGCCAGGAGATTGAAAACTCCCCCATAGAAGCCGTCGAGATCCGCTCGGTACTGACCTGCGAATCGAAGGTCGGCGTGTGCGGACGTTGCTACGGCCGCAATCTGGCCACCGGCCGTATGATTCAGAAGGGCGAGGCCATTGGCGTTATCGCTGCGCAGTCGATCGGTGAGCCTGGTACACAGCTGACCCTGCGTACATTCCACGTGGGTGGTACGGCCTCCAGCATTGCCACCGCCTCCAAGATCAACGCGAAATACGACGGAGTGCTCGAAATCGACGAACTGCGTGCCGTGCCCTTCAGCAGTGCCGAAGGCAGGGAGTACTTTGTGGTGATCGGGCGTTCGGCCGAAATGCGCATCCTGGACAAGAACACCCATATGGTGCTTACCAGCCAGAACATCCCCTATGGCGCCTATCTTTATTTCAAGCATGGAGATGAGGTCAACAGCGGCGATACCATTTGCGAATGGGATCCCTACAATGCGGTCATCATTTCGGACAAGGCGGGTAAGGTGGTCTTGAACAACATGGTTGAAGGCACGACCTACCGCACCGATTCGGATGAGCAAACCGGTTATTACGAAAAAGTGATCATCGAAACCAAGGACAAGACGCGCAACCCTTCCCTGAGCGTTGTCAACGACGATGGGGAGGCATTGAGGGTTTACGATATGCCGGTGAGCGCCCATGTGGTGGTTTCCGACAACATGGAAGTGAAACCGGGGACCGTTCTTGCAAAGATCCCCAGGGCGATTGGCAAGTCGGGCGACATCACCGGCGGTTTGCCGCGGATCACCGAATTGTTTGAGGCCAGGAACCCTTCCGATCCGGCCGTTGTGTCGGAAATTGACGGAGTGGTTTCTTTCGGGAAAAAGATCAAGCGTGGGAACAGGGAAGTGATCATTACCTCCAAGACCGGGGATGAGAAACGCTACCTGGTTCCCCTGTCCAAGCAGATCCTTGCCCAGGAGAATGACTTTGTCAAGGCGGGCACTCAGCTGTCGGACGGACCCATTACTCCGGCCGATATCCTGGCCATCAAGGGGCCCACTGCCGTTCAGGAATACATCGTGAACGAGGTGCAGGAGGTGTACCGTATGCAGGGCGTAAAGATCAACGACAAACACTTCGAAATCATTGTGCGTCAGATGATGCGCAAGGTGACCATCGAAGACCCGGGCGATACCCGCTTTTTGGAGAACGAGATTGTCAACAAGGTCGATTTCATGGAAGAGAACGACAGCCTCTTCGGCAAAAAAGTGGTGGTCGATCCGGGCGACTCGGTACTGAAACCGGGGCAGATGATCACGGCCAGGAAACTCAGGGATGAGAACTCATGGCTGAAACGCAAGGACAAGCAAGTGGTTGTTGCCCGCGATGCCAACGGGGCTACTGCACGGCAGCAGCTTCAGGGCATCACCAAGGCCTCGCTGCAGACCCAGAGCTTTATCTCGGCGGCTTCCTTCCAGGAAACCACCAAGGTGCTGACCGATGCGGCCGTCAATGCCAAAACCGACTACCTGAAAGGCCTGAAGGAGAATGTGATCGTAGGTCACCTGATACCTGCAGGCACCGGTTTGAGAGAATACGAAAACATCATTGTGGGGTCGATGGAGGAATACAATCTGCTGATGGCTTCCAAGCAAAAGGTAGCCGGGAAAGCAGAAGTGGAAGAACCTAAGTAATAAAACGAAAGGAAACACATGGCTGATAACCAGAGAAAAGACAAACAGATCAATATTGAGTTGGGTGCCGATGTGGCCGATGGGGTCTATTCCAACCTGGCCATCATCACCCACTCGCACACAGAGTTCGTGGTGGACTTTGTCAGACTGATGCCGGGCGTGCCCAAGGCAAAGGTCAAGTCGCGGGTGATCCTCACCCCCCAGCACGCCAAGCGGCTGATGAAGGCCCTCAAGGAGAACATTGCCAAGTTCGAGTCGGTTCACGGACCGATCAAGGACATCGAAGCCCCCGGCTTGCCGATGAACCTGGGCGGTCCGGCCGCACAGGCCTGAACCGCCGGTATTCGCCGCAGCCGGCGATGACAACCCTCTGCCCCGGGCGCATTCAGCCCGGGGTTTTTCATTGGGCCTCAACACCTCCTGGGGTCGGGCTTCAGGGGCATGGGCGCCATTTTCCCGACCACCAGTGAAACATGCCCGAACTCTTCTGCGACCCGTCCCAGCAGCAGGTAGATGCCGTTCCCGCGAAAGGGATACCTGGCTGAGGTTTCGGGGAAGTGGACAGTATCGAAATAATCTCCCCGGCGGTCGGCAAAGCAGCCAAAGTGCATCGATTTTTTGCTGACCGTACGCACCTGCTTGATGCTGACCAGCCAACCCAGCATGCGTACCGTTTGCCCCTTCCGCCCCATCATGTCGCCGGCCATTACTTCGCCCCGGTAATTGGTTTTCAGCAGATCGAAAGGATCTGTCGACAGGACAAACCCCAGCAACTCCATTTCATCGTAGGCATCTTGTATGGGGTCGGTTTCCGGATGGGGGAAATGGAAGGTTTTTTCGGGGGCGGCAAAAAGCAGTGGCCCGGGCCGGGGCATTTTCCCCGTAAGCAGATGGGCCTTCCACAGCAGTTGGGCTTTGGGGATGCCGGTAAAGCCAAAGGCATTGACCCGGATAAGCAGCAACAGCTGCTCCAGACCAGCCCCGGTACGCCGGGCAAAGTCTTCCAGACTGAGATAGGCCCCCCCGCTGTCACGCTCCCCGATGATCTGCTGCGCCGTTTTGTATTCCAGGTTCTGTATGTGCACCAGGCCGGCGTAGATGTTGCGTCCGCAGATGCTGCTGTGGTAGTGGCTGTTGTTTACGCACGGAAGCCTTGTTTTGGCCCCGTAGCGCCTGGCTTCGTGAAAATACACCTCGCTGCGGTAAAACCCCCCGAAGTTGTTGATCACCGCGGTGATGAACTCCAGGGGGTAATGGGCTTTCAGGTACAGGCTCTGGTAGCTTTCTACGGCAAAGGAGGCCGAGTGGGCCTTGGAAAAGGAATAGCCTGCAAAAGACTCGATCTGCCGCCAAACTTCCCGGGTGAGGGCTTCGGGGTAGCCCCTGTTGCGGCAGTTTTCAAAAAAACGGTCGACGATGCGCTGCATTTCTTTTTTTGAGCGGTACTTGCCGCTCATGGCCCGCCGCAGCACATCGGCATCGGCCAGGTCGAGTCCGGCAAAGTGGTGGCATACCTTGATCACGTCTTCCTGGTAGACCATGACCCCATAGGTTTCTTTCAGCTGTTGTTCCATGAGGGGGTGGAGGTAGTCGAAACTGCCGGTGTTGTGGCTGCGCCGGATGTATTCCTGCATCATGCCCGAGCGCGACACCCCCGGGCGGATGATGGAACTGGCTGCCACCAGCCCGGGATAGCTGTCGCAACGGAGTTTTTTGAGCAGGCTTCGCATGGCGGGGCTTTCCACATAGAAACAGCCGGTGGTTTCGCCCGAACGCAGCAATGCTTTCACTTTTTCGTCTTTTTTGAAGCGCTCCGCCCTGTGTATGTCGATGCTGTGGCCGCGGTTTTGCCTGATGATCTGCACGCATTCGTTGATGTGGCCAATGCCCCTCTGGCTCAGGATGTCGATTTTCTCGAAGGCGAGGTCTTCGGCGGTGTACATGTCCCACTGGACGGCAGGCAGGCCTTTGGCTGGCATGTCGAGGGCGGTATAGCAGCAGATCGGCTGCTCGGAAATGAGTACGCCCCCGGCATGTATGCTCCGCAAATTGGGAAAGCCGGCAAGCCGCTCCGAGAGTCCGAGAATGCGGCTGCCGATAGCATCGGGCCGGCCTTCGGTTTTTCCTCTCTCCGACAGGGCATCGATCTCGGCAGGGGGCAGCCCCAGCACCTTGCCCAGTTCACGGATCAGCGAACGCCTGCGAAAGGTGTTGATGGTGCCCAGCAGGGCTGTATGCTGCTGTCCGTAGCGCTTAAAAATGTAATTGAGCACCTGGTCGCGTTCTTTCCACGAATAGTCGATGTCGAAGTCGGGAGGGGTGCTTCGTTTTGGGTTGATGAAGCGTTCGAAATACAGGTCGAGTCCGATGGGATCGACGTCGGTGATGCGCAGGCAGTAAGCCACAATGCTGTTGGCGCCGCTGCCCCGGCCTACGTGGTAAAAACCCCGCGACATCGAATAGCGGATGATGTCCCAGGTGATCAGGAAATACGAAGAGAACCCCAGTTTGTCGATGATGTCGAGCTCGTGCCTTACCCGCCTCAGGGCTTCCTTATTGCCCTTGCCATAGCGGTATCCGAGTCCGTCCATGGCCAGTTTGGCCAGCAGGGCCCGGTCGTCGGCCGGGCTCCCGGCAAAACTCTTCTTGTTTTTGGGCGTTTGAAAGTCGAAATCCATGCTGCAGCGGGCCAGCAGCTTCCCGGTGTTTGCAGGCAGTTCAGGAAAGCTTGCGTACAGCCTCTGCAGCTCAGTTTCGGGCAGCATGATCTCCGAAGGATGGGCGGTTTGCCCCGGAGCAAGGCGGCTCAGCACCAGGTTGTGGTCGATGGCGCGCAGATGGCGGTGGAGGTCGTACTCCCTCTCGTGGCTGAAACTGACTGGCTGAAGGGCCAGCAGCTTCCCGGGGTGGTGACGCAGGGGCGACCTGGAAAGCCGGGGCAGGTCGGCGGGCCTGATGCCGGTGTATTCGTGGGAGTTTCCGGCCACCTTGCTTTCCTTGCCGAAAGGATATACCGCAAAGGTGTGGTCGCATACCGGGAAGCGGCCGGGCAGGGGGGTGCGGGTGGCATTGTGCCGGCTCAGAAAGGCATTGATGCGGCGGAAGCCTTCGGGGTCGCGGGCCAGCACAATGTACAGCAGCCGGTCGCCCTCCCTGAATTCCATGCCCGCCACCGGTTCGATCTCCTGTTGTTTGCAATGCCTGACAAATTCAGGCATGGCCGTGCTGTTGTTGATGTCAGTAAGGGCCAGACGTTTCACGCCCAGTTCCCTGGCCCGCACCGCCAGCTGTTCGGGCCAGAGGGTGCCGTAGCGCAGGCTGTAGCAGGTGTGGGTGTTGAGGAACAATTTTTTTTTGGTAAATGGTTAATAAAGATGTTCGTAAGTCTGAAAAGTTGAAAAGTTGAAAAGTTGAAAAGTTGAAAAGTTGAAAAGTTGAAAAGTTGAAAAGTTGAAAAGTTGAAAAGTTGAAAAGTT